>NZ_JBQWIF010000011.1:0-160452 GCF_052958135.1 Pseudomonas sp. SZ40
GGCAGGGGCGGCTGGATTCGAACCAACGCATGCCAGGATCAAAACCTGGTGCCTTACCGCTTGGCGACGCCCCTGTAACGTATAACCGATGCTACGCATTCACTTCCTGGCCAGTTCTTGCAGCGTGCGGTGCAACATCGAAACGTTGGCACCCTGCGCGACAAAACTTGGCAGTGTGGCTGGAAGTTGGCGGGCGACTTTATCAGCATCGTCCTTGTTTGGGAAGCTCCCAAACACACAAGCTCCAGTGCCGGTCAATCTTGTTGGAACAAATTTGTTCAGCAAGATCAGTGCGTTACGAACAGCTGAGTAACGCTTCTCTACGACCGGCTGGCAGTCATTACGACCACCCCCCTCAAGAAGGCTGCGAACTTTAATGGGCGGCGTATCGCGTGTCAACTCAGGGTCGGAGAAAACTTCTGCTGTACTGACAAGCACTTGCGGCACGGCGACGAGAAACCAGGGCTCGGGCAGCTCCACGGGCGTGAGTTTCTCGCCGACACCTTCGGCGAATGCCGCACGGCCGCGCACGAATACCGGCACGTCGGCACCCAGGCTCAGGCCCAGTGCTGCCAGGCGATCCTCGCTGCAATCGAGCTTCCAGAGGTGAGCGAGGCCGAGCAGGGTCGTGGCGGCGTCCGAGCTGCCGCCACCGATGCCGCCGCCCATGGGCAGCCGCTTGTCCAGCCAGATGTCCGCACCCAGGTGCGTGCCGCTCTGTTGCTGCAACTGCCGCGCAGCCCGCACGATCAGGTTGCTGTCGTGGGGCACGCCCGCGATCTCGGTGTGCAGGCGAATGACGCCATCGTCGCGCAGGCTGAAGCCGAGCTGGTCCCCGTGGTCGAGGAACTGGAACAGGGTCTGCAGCTCGTGATAACCGTCTTCACGGCGGCCGAGAATGTGCAGCATCAGGTTGAGCTTGGCCGGAGCCGGCAGAATCAGCTCGGCGTGAGCAGGGATGGCGTGGGTCGTCATGGGAGCGATGGCTGGCGAGAGGGGATGAGAGAGCGCAGCAGGCTAACGTAGCCCGTGGCCCGGGTCGAGCGCGGCGATACCACGGGCAAGGTCCCGCGTAGCGCTGCGCGAATGCGTGATACCGCACTGAACCCTAGGAGCCGGCTTGCCGGCGATCAGGCTCAGCGCGCGACACGGCAATGCATCGCACGCTGATGGACAGGAAGGGTTACTGGCCGAGTTGGCGTGGTTGCCAGTCCTTGATCACCAGGGTCACCTGAATGTCGTGGCCTTCGAGGCGCAGGCGTTCGGGCAGCCAGTAGCCATTTTGCTCGGCATAGCGGGTGTAGCTCACTTCCCAGCCATCCTGGCTCAGCTGCGCCAGGCGGCTGTCTTTGTCGAGGGTCAGGCGGCTCTTGCTGTCCGGGGCGGGCAGGCCGCGGATCCACCAGAGCAGATGGGAAACCGGCAAGTTGAGGCCCAACTGCTGTTGCAGGAGTTCTTCAGGCGATTCGGCCTGGTAGCGGCCCTGGTTGGCGACTTCCAGCGTTACGTCACCCGGGCGCCCGGTGAGGCGTGCGGCGCCACGGCCGAGCGGGCCGGACAGGCGAATGTCGGCGTAATCCTGGCGTTGCAGCCAGAACAGCGTGCCGCTGCCGGAGTCACGCGGGGCGCGGATGCCGACCTTGCCGTTGATCTGCCAGCCGTCGAGGGTGCTGATCTGTTGCTTGTGCGCCTGCCAGCGTGCCGGGTTGCCCAGGCCCTGTTCCACCGCTTCACGGGTGGACAGGCCGGAACAGCCAGCGAGCAGGGTTACCAGAGCGAGTGCGAGTAGGGGGCGGAACTGCATCAAGGCCTCTCTGATCCGGTCAGGCGCAGCACGGTGCTGCGCAGGATTTCACTGTCGGGCTGTTCCTTCAGTGCGTCACGCCAGATCTTCCTGGCCTCGCGCTGCTTGTTCTGAGCCCACAGCGCTTCGCCCAGGTGGGCGGCGACTTCGTGGTCCGGGAAGCGTTCGAACGCCTGGCGCAGCAGTTTCTCCGCTTCGGCCAGGTTGCCCAGGCGGAAGTTGGCCCAGCCGAGGCTGTCGAGGATCGCCGGATCTTCGGGGTTGAGGTCGTGCGCCTGCTGGATCAGCTCCAGGCCTTCCTGATGGCGATCCGTGCGGTCGACCAGGGTGTAGCCCAGGGCGTTGAGCGCCATGGCGTTGTCCGGCTCACGGTCGAGGATGGTGCGCAGATCCTGTTCCAGCTGCTTCAGGTCGTTGCGCGGCTCGGCCAGCATGGCGCGGGTGTAAAGCAGGTTGAGGTCACCCGGGTATTGCGCCAGTGCCTGCTGGATCAGCGCCCAGGCCTTGTCCGGCTGGTTCTGCTTGGACAGCGATTCGGCTTCGATCAGGTACAGCTGCAGGGCATAGTCCGGCTCGCTGTCGCGCGCTTCGGCCAGGTGCCTGGAGGCTTCGGCGCCACGGCCGTTGGCGACCAGCAGATCGGTCATGCGCGCCTGGGCCGGCAGGTAATCGTTGCCGCCGCCGACCATGGAGTAGGCGAGCAGGGCTTCGTCCACATCACCCAGGGCTTCGTGGGCGCGACCGAGGTTGTACTGCGCCGGGTCGACGTGGGCATCGCGGGCCACCAGCTCTTCCAGGTAGACGATGGCTTCGCGCCAGGCTTCGGCTTCAAGGCACACCAGTGCCAGGGAGAAGCGCAGGTCGTCGTCTTCGGGAAACTGTTGCAGCAGCGAAGAGAATTCGCCACGCGCGTCGTCCATGCGGCCGAGTTCGACCAGCTGGCGGGCGTAGGTCAGGCGCAGGCGCTTGTCGCTGGGGTTCTGCTCCATGCCTTTCTTGAGCAGCGGCAGCGCTTCCTCGCCACGGCCCAGGCTCTGCAGCAGGCGCGCACGCAGCAGCAGTGGCACGGCCTGGTCCTGCTTGGCGTCGGTGTTCTCGAGCAGTTTCAGGGCTTCTTCGGGGCGGCCATCCTGCTGCAGCAGCAGGGCCTTGCCGAACAGCAACTGGCCGTCGTTCGGGTACTTGCCGAGCAGGCGGTCGAAGCTCTGCAGCAGGCCGGCGCGGGTGTCCGGATCGGTTTCCGCCGCCGACAGGGCGAGGAAGTCGAAATGGGTGTTGCCCTGGCGCTGCAGCACGCGCTCCATGTAGGTCATGGATTCGTCGTAGCGACCGGCACGCGCCAGCTGCACGGCAGCGGCACGCTGCGCGTCCACGTTGCTGGGGGCGTTCTTGGCCCAGACCAGCGAGGTTTCCAGCGCTTCTTCGTCGGCACCCAGGTATTCGGCGATGCGGAAGCCGCGCTCGGCGACGCCGGCATCCTGAGTCGAGTTGGCCTGCTGGACGTAGTTGCTCAGGGCGATGTCGAAGCGATTGCGCTGCCCCGCCAGTTCGGCAGTGAGCAGTGCCAGCAGGGTTTCCTGGCTGAACGAGCCGTACGCCTCGGGCGCCTCGGCCTGCGCTTGATTGCCCGGTTCTTCCACGGGCGCGGTGCCATCCGGAGCGGACGGCGCAAAAGTCTGGCAACCACCCAAAAAGGCAAGGGCGGTCAGCAACGCGATGGGTCTATTCATAGAGGAAATGCGACTAACCTGCGGTTTTGGCCATCATGACACAAGCCGTTGGGCAAGCCCATGGGCAGGCCGTGTGTCCTGGCGATGTGAGGTTGGACTGCCGAACCCGGGCAGTGTTGCATCGGATCAAAGACGCTCCCTTGCGGGGCAGCGAACTCGCCCACTGGTGAGGTGAGCCATGCCGTTGGTCGACTGCATATAGAGGTTAATCAGGCCCGTCGGGCTTCGGCGGGCATGCCCTGCCGGTGTGGCGGGTTGAGTAATTCTCATTGCCGGCGATCGATGTTGGCTATCGTCGCGATGCGGTGGGCAATGGTTGTCCTACCTCGACCGAAGTAGGACAATTGGCGGCTTCCACCCCCCTGTCAGCGACGTGCATGGCCTTTATCGCCCTCGGTATCAACCACAAGACCGCTTCGGTGGACGTCCGCGAGCGCGTGGCTTTTACCCCGGAGCAGCTGGTAGAGGCGCTGCAGCTGCTTTGCCGGCACACGCCGAGCCGTGAGGCGGCGATTCTGTCGACCTGCAATCGCAGCGAACTGTATCTGGAACAGGACGGCCCGGGCGTCGATGCGGTGCTTGGCTGGCTGGCCGATTACCACCATTTGAGCCTCGACGAGCTGCGAGCCTGTTCCTACGTTCACGAAGACGATGCGGCAGTTCGTCACATGATGCGTGTGGCGTCCGGCCTCGACTCCATGGTGCTGGGCGAACCGCAGATTCTCGGTCAGATGAAGTCGGCCTTCGCCGTGGCTCGTGAAGCCGGCACCCTCGGGCCGTTGCTGGGGCGTTTGTTCCAGGCCACCTTCAGTACCGCCAAGCAGGTGCGTACCGACACGGCCATCGGCGAGAACCCGGTATCGGTGGCGTTCGCCGCCGTGAGCCTGGCCAAGCAGATCTTCGCCGACCTGCATCGCAGCCAGGCGCTGCTGATCGGCGCGGGGGAGACCATCAGCCTGGTCGCCCGTCACCTTCACGATCAGGGGATCAAGCGAATCGTCGTGGCCAATCGTACGCTCGAGCGCGCCAGCAGCCTGGCCGAACAGTTCGGCGCCCATGCCGTGCTGCTTTCCGATATTCCCCAGGAACTGGCGCACAGCGATATCGTCATCAGTTCCACCGCCAGCCAGTTGCCGATTCTTGGCAAGGGCGCGGTGGAAAGTGCCCTCAAGCAGCGCAAGCACAAGCCGATCTTCATGGTCGACATCGCCGTGCCGCGCGACATCGAGCCTCAGGTCGGTGAGCTGGACGATGTCTATCTGTACACCGTCGACGACCTGCACGAAGTCATCGAGGAAAATCTCAAGAGCCGCCAGGGCGCAGCCCAGGCCGCCGAAGAGCTGGTCGCCGTCGGTGCCGATGATTTCATGGTGCGCCTGCGCGAGCTGGCCGCGGTGGATGTGTTACGCGCTTACCGGCAGCAGGCCGAGCGCCTGCGCGACGATGAACTGGCCCGTGCCCAGCGCATGCTCGCCAACGGTGCCGCCGCCGAAGACGTGCTGGCGCAACTGGCCCGCGGCCTGACCAACAAGTTGCTGCACGCGCCCAGCGTGCAATTGAAAAAATTCTCCGCCGACGGGCGCGCCGATGCGCTTGGCGTGGCCCAGGAACTCTTCGCCCTCGAAGAAGGCGCGTCGTCCAACAAAGGCATGCAATGAAAGCTTCGCTGATCAATAAACTCGACGTTTTGCAGGATCGTTTCGAAGAGGTCACGGCCCTGCTCGGTGATGCCGAAGTGATCGGCAACCAGAACCAGTTCCGCGCCTATTCCAAGGAATACGCCGAGATCGAACCGGTGATCATGGCGTTCCGCGAGTTCCGCAAGGTACAGGCCGATCTGGAGGGCGCCCAGGCGCTGCTCAAGGACAGCGACCCGGACATGCGCGAAATGGCCGAGGAAGAAGTCGACACCGCCAAGGCTCGCCTGCTCGAGCTGGAAGACAGCCTGCAGCGCATGCTGCTGCCCAAGGATCCCAACGACGGTCGCAACGTGTTCCTCGAAGTGCGTGCCGGCACCGGCGGTGACGAGGCGGCGATCTTCTCCGGCGATCTGTTCCGCATGTACTCGCGTTATGCCGAGAAGCAGGGCTGGCGCGTCGAGGTGCTGTCGGCCAACGAAGGTGAGCACGGCGGCTTCAAGGAAGTGATCGCCCGGGTCGAGGGCGACAACGTGTTCGCCAAGCTCAAGTTCGAATCCGGCGCGCACCGTGTGCAGCGCGTCCCGGAAACCGAGTCCCAGGGGCGCATTCATACGTCGGCCTGTACCGTGGCGGTGTTGCCCGAGCCGGACGAGCAGATGGCCATCGAGATCAACCCGGCCGACCTGCGCGTCGACACCTATCGCTCCTCGGGCGCCGGTGGTCAGCATGTCAACACCACCGATTCGGCGATCCGCATCACCCACATTCCCACCGGTACCGTGGTCGAGTGTCAGGAAGAGCGCTCGCAGCACAAGAACCGCGCGAAGGCCATGGCCTGGCTGGCGGCCAAGCTCAAGGACCAGCAGGACGCCGCCGCGCACAAGGAAATTTCCGACACGCGCAAGCTGCTGGTCGGTTCCGGTGACCGCTCCGAGCGTATCCGTACCTACAATTTCCCCCAGGGCCGGGTCACCGATCACCGCATCAACCTGACCCTGTATTCGCTCAACGAAGTGATCGCCGGTGGCGTCGACGCGGTGATCGAACCGCTGCTCGCCGAATACCAGGCCGACCAGTTGGCCGCGCTGAGCGATTGAGCCCCGAGTGGGCTTGAGGAAAGATGTCGTGGACGGTGCATACGTGATCGATAAATCTCCTGTAGGAGCCGGCTTGCCGGCGCTCATCGCGCGAACGACTTCGCTGGCAAGCGAGTTCCCACGAAAGGCGGTGCGTCATGGCTTCCATTGAGTCTCTATTGAACGCCGCCGAACTGCCGGACTCGCCCAGCGCCCGTGTGGATGCCGAGCTGTTGCTGGCCCATGCCCTTGGCAAGCCGCGCAGCTATCTGCGCACCTGGGCGGATCGTGAGGTCGAGGCCGACGCGGCTGGGCGATTCGCGGCCAGCCTGGCGCGCCGACGTGAGGGCGAGCCGGTGGCTTACATTCTTGGCCGACAGGGCTTCTGGAGCCTGGATCTGGACGTCGCGCCGCATACCCTGATTCCACGCCCCGATACCGAACTGCTGGTGGAAACCACGCTGGCGTTGCTGCCGGGCGGCCCGGCGCGGGTGCTCGACCTGGGCACCGGCAGCGGCGCCATCGCCCTGGCCCTGGCCAGCGAGCGCCCGGCCTGGCAGGTGACCGGCGTCGATCGGGTCGAGCAGGCCGTGGCCCTGGCGCAAGGCAATCGGGCGCGCCTCGGCCTGGACAACGCCGCCTTTTTATCCAGCCACTGGTTCGAAGGGCTGGGCGGCGAGCGCTATGCCGCGATCGTCAGCAACCCCCCCTATATCGCCAGTGACGACCGTCATCTGGGCGAGGGCGATGTGCGCTTCGAGCCGAGCAGCGCGCTGGTATCGGGCGTCGATGGGCTGGACGATATCCGTTCGATCATCGAGCAGGCGCCGGCGCATCTGATGGCTCCCGGCTGGTTGCTGCTCGAACATGGCTTCGATCAGGCCGAGGCGGTGCGTGCGTTGCTGAGCCAGCGCGGTTTTGCCGAGGTTCACAGCCGCCGCGATCTGGCCAGTCATGAACGCATCAGCCTGGGGCGGTGGCCGCATGAATGAACACTTGAGTGATGAAGAGCTGCTGCGCTACAGCCGGCAGATCCTGCTGTCGCAGGTCGATATCGACGGCCAGCTGCGGCTCAAGGGCAGCCGTGTGCTGATCGTCGGCCTCGGTGGGCTCGGTTCGCCGGTAGCGCTGTATCTGGCGGCGGCCGGGGTCGGTGAGCTGCACCTGGCGGATTTCGACAGCGTCGACCTGAGCAACCTGCAGCGGCAGATCGCCCACGACACCGCGAGCATCGGGCAGAGCAAGGTGGATTCGGCGCTGGCGCGGCTGGCGGCGATCAATCCGGGGATCCAGCTGCGTGCCCACCGCCAGGCGCTGGATGCGGACTCCCTGGCCGCAGCGGTGACGGCGGTCGATCTGGTACTCGACTGCTCGGACAACTTCACCACCCGCGAGGCGGTCAACGCGGCCTGTGTCGCGGCCCGCAGGCCGCTGGTCAGTGGCGCCGCGATCCGCCTGGAAGGGCAGTTGTCGGTGTTCGACCCGCGACGTGCCGACAGCCCCTGTTATCACTGCCTGTACGGCCATGGCAGCGAAGCCGAGCTGACCTGCAGCGAAGCCGGTGTGGCGGGCCCGCTGGTCGGCCTGGTCGGCAGCCTGCAGGCTCTCGAAGCGCTGAAGTTGCTGGCCGGTTTCGGTGAGCCACTGGTGGGGCGGTTGCTGCTGATCGATGCTTTCGGCTCGCGCTTTCGCGAGCTGCGGGTCAAGCGCGATCCGGGGTGTGCGGTCTGTGCGGGCAATGCCCATGAGTGAAGCGCCGATTGGGGTGTTCGATTCCGGTGTTGGCGGCCTCACCGTACTGCGCGAGATCCGCAGCCTGCTGCCGCAGGAGTCGCTGCTGTATGTGGCCGACAGTGGTCATGTGCCCTATGGCGAAAAGAGCGCCGAGTACATCCGCGAGCGTTGCCGCGCCATCGCCGAGTTCCTGCTGGCCCGCGAGGCCAAGGCGCTGGTGCTGGCCTGCAACACCGCGACCGTGGCCGGCGTCGCCGAACTGCGCTCGCTTTACCCGCACTTGCCCATCGTCGCCATGGAGCCTGCGGTGAAACCGGCTGCCGCTGCGACCCGTTCCGGCGTGGTCGGCGTGCTGGCGACGACCGGCACGCTGAAAAGCGCACGCTTCGCCGCGCTGCTCGACCAGTTCGCCAGCGATGTGCGGGTGGTCACTCAGCCCTGTCCAGGCCTGGTGGAGCTGATCGAAGCGGGAGAGCTGGACGATCCGCGGCTGCATGCGTTGCTGCGCGGCTATGTCGACCCACTGCTTGCCGAGGGCTGCGACACGCTGATTCTCGGCTGCACCCATTACCCTTTTCTCAAGCCCTTGCTGAGCCAATGGCTGGACCCGTCGATCAGCCTGATCGACACCGGCGCCGCCGTCGCCCGGCAACTGCAACGGTTGCTGGGGGAGAGAGGGTTGCTGGCTGCCGGCCCGGCAGCGCCAGACCGTTTCTGGTGCAGTGGCGATCCCGCGCTCATGCAGAACGTCATGCCGCGTTTGTGGGGCCATGCCGAACGGGTAAACGGCTTTTTCTGAACAGCCGGTCAGCCGCCGTCTGCCGACCCGCCATCGTTTTCACCTCTCCCCAAACGCTGCCGTGCAGGGCTCTAGCCCGGGGGCTGGCAGGCAGGCGCTGGAAACGCCCGTGGGCCAATGGCCATTAAATATTTTTAGAACAAATGGAACTTAGCTAAAGTCTGTAACTATAGTTTTCCCCGTGCCGCACTTAAAACAATCCGTGATCCCTATAAAAAGGATGTTTCCAATGAAGAAGCTGGTTGGCTTGGCCGCTGCAGTTGCGTTGTCTCTTGGCTCGGTAACAGCAGTTCAGGCCGCAGGTTTGACCTTTTCCGTGGGTCAGTCTGGTGATTCCACCATGGTTTACCGTCTCGGTGCTCAATTCGATTTCAACAGCCGCTGGTTCGAAAGCAGTGTCGGCCATCTGGGCGGCTACTGGGACGCCGGCTACACCTACTGGGAAGGTGACGACACGTCGACCAACCACAGTGTTTCCTTCGCACCGGTGTTCGTTTACGAGTTCGCCGGGCAGAACGTCAAACCCTACCTGGAAGCCGGTATCGGTGTGGCAGCGTTCTCCAGCACCAAACTCGAGTCCAATGACCTGGGTTCTTCGTTCCAGTTCGAAGATCGCATCGGCGCGGGCCTGCGTTTCGCCGGTGGTCATGAAGTCGGTATTCGTGCGATCCACTATTCCAACGCCGGCATCAAGAAGCCCAACGATGGCGTCGAGTCTTATGCCGTGCATTACCGTCTGAATTTCTAAGCGGCTTTCTCGCAATACCGGAACCGGGCCTCGCGCCCGGTTTTTTATGCTCGCCGCACGTTCACGGCCAGTTGGCTGACGTGCTGTCAGCGGTAGATGCTGGAAATGCCGCGACGCTCTTCCAGGCACTCGGGGGCGCCCAGTTCGAATTCGCGGCAGATCAATGGGCGCACCTCGTAGATGGTGCAGCGCATGGTGTCGCGATCCAGGGCCGCGCACCAGCCGTCATCCAGACGGCGCATCACCTCGCCGCCCCAGTCATCGTTGTCGATGAAACGCTCCGGCACGCCGGTATCGGTGATCAGCATGACTTCCAGCTGACAGCAGCAGGCCGCGCAGGTGCTGCAGCTGACCTCGGTGCTTTCGGGAATCTGCGTGTGGGGGATGTAGTGGTTGGCGCTCATCGGCGTAGTTTACGCCAGGTGCCGTCGCAAGGCGTGGGTTCAAGCCGAGTGGTTGTTCGCTGCATGCAGTCGGGCGAAGCCATGCAGCACCGGCAGCATGGCCGCCCACATCAGTGCCAGCAGAATCAGGGTGGCAGCGCTGCCATAAGGGAAGTTCACGCCATCGAGGCTGGCTGCCGCGTAATAGTGCAGCGGCGCGAGGCAGGCGCCCAGCAGGCTGGCGCGCCACCAGGGGCGAGCGGTCCAGGCCAGGCAATGGCACAGGGTGCTGCCGAGCAGCAGCCAGGTCAGGGCCAGCCAGAGGGGAATCAACTGGCGCGGTTCGCCGAAGTCGAACAGGCCGAACTGCAGCAGAAAGCTGTCCACCGCACTGCCGAACAGGAACACGCTCACCAGCAGCTTGCCTTCGCGTTGCCAGCTGCCGATATGCAGCAGGTGCACCAGCATGATCACTGCCACCAACCACAACCAGAGGCCGCCGCCAGCTATGCAGGCGAACCAGCCGATGGCGAAGAGCAGCGCGTTGAGCAGGTTTCTGGGCACCGAGAATTTCCGATAGTCGCGATAAATCAGCCGCTGATGGCAGCGACGGCTGTGCAAGAACGGCGATGGTGCCTTCGTGGCGGGCTGCGCTGCAACCGCCCCGGTGGTTTCATTACGTGTCGCGGTCCTTGCGGGCCAGCCATTTGCCGAGTGCCAGTTGCAACCGGGCGGGCAGCCGGCCGAGCAGGCCCAGTGCAGCGATGAACGGGCCGGGGAAGGCGATTTCCAGCGGGCGAGCGTCGAGTCTGTCGGCGATGTGATTGGCGGCTTTGCCCACGGACCAGCGCATGGGCATGGGAAAATCGTTGTTCTCGGTCAGCGGCGTATCGACGAAGCCGGGGCTGACCACGGTGACGGCGATGCCTTCCTGGGCGAGGTCCACGCGCAGGGACTCGAGCAGATAACGCAACGCCGCCTTGGATGCACCGAAGGCACCGGCGCCAGGCAGCGGCACGTAGGTGACCGCGCTGGCCACGCCGACCAGGTGCGCCGACTCGGCCTGGCGCAGCAACGGTAGTGCCGCGACGATGCAGTGGCTGGCCGAGAACAGGTTGGTGCGCATTACCCGCTCCACCGTGTCTGCTTCGAAGTTGCTGGCATCGATGTACTCGCAGGTGCCAGCGTTGAGAATCGCGCAGTCCAGTGCGCCCCACTGTTCGGTGAGGTGGGCGGCAATGGCGTTGACCTCGGCGGTTTCATTGAGGTCGCCGGGCAACACCAGTACCTGGTCAGGAAAACGTGCCGCCAGGGCCCGCAGCGGTTCTTCACGGCGTGCACTCAGGGCCAGGCGATGACCATCACGCAGCAAGCGTTCCGCCAGGGCATGACCGATGCCACTGCTGGCACCGGTGAGCCAGATCCGCTTGCTGAAGGCGCTCATGCGAGCTCGCTGGCCGAGGGCAGGTTCTTGAACGCGTCCAGAGCGCGCTGGCGACTGGCGCGCAGGTCGACGATCGGCAATGGGTAGTCCGGGCCGCTGCCGAACAGGCCTTTCTGCCCCTTGCTACCGGCGTGCGGGTCGTGAATCGCCTTGTCGCTGAGTTTGGCCAGTTCCGGCAGCCAATGGCGGATGAAACGGCCATCCGGGTCGAAACGCTGGGACTGGCTCACCGGATTGAAGATGCGGAAGTAGGGCACCGAGTCGGTGCCGGTCGAGGCACTCCACTGCCAGCCGCCGTTGTTGGCGGCGAGGTCGCCGTCGATCAGGTGGCGCATGAAGAAGCGCTCGCCCTCGCGCCAATCGATCAGCAGGTTCTTGGTCAGGAACATCGCCACCACCATACGCAGGCGGTTGTGCATCCAGCCGGTTTCCAGCAACTGGCGGATCGCCGCGTCGATGATCGGGATGCCGGTGCGGCCTTCCTGCCAGGCCTGCAGATCCTTGCCGGCGTCACGCCAGGGCAGGGCTTCGGTCTCCGGGCGGAAGGCTCGGTGCATGGAGACCCGTGGGTAGCCGACCAGAATGTGGTGGTAGAACTCCCGCCAGATCAGCTCGTTGACCCAGGTGACGGCACCCTGATTGCCGCTTTCGAACTCGCCCTGGTTGTTGTTCAACGCCGTGTGCAGGCACTGACGCGGCGAGACCACGCCCGCCGCCAGGTAGGCGGACAGTTGGCTGGTACCGGGGCGTGCGGGAAAGTCGCGGTTGTCGTGATAGTCCTCGATCCATTCATCGGCGAAGCGCTGCAGGCGTTCACGAGCGACCTGCTCGCCGGCCGGCCAGGTATCGCGCAGCGCCTGGCTTGGCGTTTCGAAGCCGGCAACGCTGTCCGGCACCTGGTCGGCGTCGATGTTCAGCTTCGTCTGGGCTTTCGGCAATGCCACCAGGGGCGGCAGCGCACTGTGCAGGCGCTGGTAACAGACGCCACGGAACTGGCTGTAGACCTTGAAGTAGGTGCCCGTGCGAGTCAGTACGCTGCCGGGCTTGAACAGCAGGCGGTCGAGGTGGCTGTGGAAGTGGACGCCCAGCTCATCCAGCGCGGCGGCGACATCCCGGTCACGGCGGGCCTCGTTGACGCCGTATTCCTCGTTGGCGTGCACGGCAGAGGCTTCCAGTTCCTGCGCCAGTTTACCGAGTACCTCTGGCGCGGCGCTCCATCGATCCGCCTCGCGAATCAGCAGCGGCACGTTGAGGCGCTGCAGTTCCAACCTCAGTTCGGCCAGGTTGCGCAGCCAGAAATCCACCTTGCTCGGTGCATCGTCGTGCTGGCGCCACTGAGCCGGGCTGAGCAGGAACACCGCGACCGTAGGCCCGGCCTGCATGGCTGCGGCCAGCGCGCTGTTGTCGGTGACGCGCAGGTCGGTTCGAAACCACATCAGTTGCAACATGAGTTGTCCTATTCGAGCAGATGGCGATCGGCGAGCGTCTGCAGCGCTGCCAGCGGATCGGCCATGAAGGTAATGTCTGCGCCCGGTGGCGCACTGGCGATCAGTCGCTCACCACGTGCCGGGTCTTGCACCCCGACCAGCAGGCAGGGAATGCCGTGGTCGCCGAGCCAGTGATGCAGTGATGACTCGGCGTCGGGGTTGGCGTCCGCCTCGCAGAACAGCAGCAGGGCGCGGGGTTGCAGGCGGGCGATGGCCAAGGGCAGCTCGCTGGGCGGAATCGGCCCGTCGAAGGCGTCGACCGGGCAGCCGGCGGTGCCGATCAGCCAGGCGCACAGCCACAGCTGCGGCGACATCGGCACCTGGCAGAGATTGATCAGCAGCAGCGGCTTGCCACTGTGCTGACGGTTGTCGTGGTAGACCCGTGCGCCGAGCTTGCTGCGCAACCAGCTGTGCAGGAACAGCCGTTCGGTCTTCGCGCCGGGGCGCTGCGGCCAGCGTTCTTCGAGGGTTATCAGCAGCGGCAGGAGCAGGTGCTGGCAGAGAATCTGTGGCGGATAGAGCGACAGTTCGGCGTTGAAGCGTTCGTCCAGCTGACGCTCGTCGAGCAGGTGGATGGCGTGGCACAGCTGTTCACGTTTTTCCTGCCATTGCGACGCCTGGTCGGCGGGCAGCGGCTGATCCGCTCGCAACAGGCCCTTGACCTGGCCGACCGATACGCCGCGATTGAGCCAGCCGAGTACGGCCCGGATGGTCTGCACCTGCTCCGGGGAGTACAGGCGGTGACCCTTGGCGGTGCGGTGCGGGACGATCAACCCGTAACGGCGCTCCCAGGCGCGCAGGGTGACCGGATTCACGCCGGTCAGGCTGGCGACGTCGCGGATCGGCAGGTAGCCGTCGGCGATGGCGTCGCGATACGTCTCGGCACCTGGCTCGGCAGAGGTCTGCTGGTTCATAGGGCGTTCCGCAGGCTGAGGTTTTCCGGGTGCGGCTGCAGGTACACCTGCTGGGCGATGTAGCTGTCGGGGTGTTGCCGGAAGTGGTGCTTGAGCAGTGTCAGCGGCACCACCAGCGGCACGATGCCTTGCCGGTACTGACCGATCAGCTGCTGCATTTCCTGTTTTTCTCCGGCGCTCAGGGAGCCCTTCAGGTAGCCGCTCAGGTGTTGCAGCACGTTGGCGTGCGTACCGCGTGTCGCGCAGCGTTTCAGTGCGATCATCAGCTCGCCGATGTAGTGCTCGGCCAGGCTGGGCAGATCCTGCCCGGACATGTCGCCGAGCAGGCGGCCGAGGCGTTTGTAGCGCAGTGGATCGGTGGCCATCAGCAGGTACTTGTGGCGGGCATGGAACTCGATCAGCTTGCCGCGGCTCAGGCCGGACTGGCAAAGCGCCTGCCACTGCGCGTAGGTGAATGCCCGGGTCAGGAAGTTCTCGCGCAGCACCGGGTCGTTGAGCCGGCCATCCTCCTCGATGGGCAGGTTCGGGTGGCGCTCGCACAGCACGGCGGTGTACAGGCCACGACCTTTCGGCTCGCTGGGGTGACCGTTGTCCTGATAGACCTTGACCCGCTCCAGGCCACAGGACGGCGACTGCTGCATGACGATGTAGCCGCAGATTGGCGGCAGATCGGCAGCCACCTGCTCGCCATAGGCGGTCAGCGCCTCGGTGTGATCCTTGTCGGGGTGCACGGTGCCCACGGCGCGGGGTGATGCCGGGTCGCCGACCAGGCGGATCGGCTCGCGCGGCGTACCCAGGCCGATGGCGACTTCGGGGCAGAAGGGGACGAACTCGAAATAGTCGCGCAACTGATCCAGGCACAGCCTGGAGGCCTTGTGGCCGCCGTTGTAGCGTACTTCGGCGCCGAGCAGGCAGGCACTGACACCAAGCTTGGGTTTTTCGCGGTGGAGCGGGCTGACGGGCATGGCGCACCTTCGAGAATGTGCTTGTACAAGGATTTATTTTTGTACAAGTTTCATTTCATCTTAAGCGCGATCTTGTACAAGTCAAATGCTGTGTACAGCCTCAACCCGATACAGGACCAACGGGCGGCGTTTCAACGCCAGCCCATCTTCCAGTTGTCGGCATCCTGAAGAACGCGCCAGTCGATGCGCTGGGCACGCTTGCTGAGCACGGCCTGCAGCTCGACTTCCAGCACCGTGCCTTCTTCGTCGCAGAACAGTTCGGTGACCAGAAAGTGCTTTTCGCGGTTCTGTGGCGTGGCTGCCGTCCACTTGGACAGCAGCAGCTTGCGCGGGGTGAGGCGATGCCTGGCGGTGTTCATTGATTGTGCGCGATCAGTTTGCGGGCCACTTCCTGGCCGCTGAGCCAGGCGCCTTCGACCCGGCCGGACAGGCACCAGTCGCCGCAGGCGTAGAGGCCCAGATCGGCATCGGCCAGGGCACCCAGTTGATGGGCCGCCGCCGGCCGGGCGTACAGCCAGCGATGGGCCAGGCTGAACACCGGGGCCGGTACGGCGCAGCCGATCATTTCCGCGAAGGCGCCATGCAGGCGCTCGATCACCTGCTCCTTGGACAGATCCAGATGTTGGCGGCTCCAACTGCTGCTGGCGTGCAGCACCCAGGTGTCCAGGGTGGTATCGCGGCCCGGTTTGCTGCGATTGCGTGCCGTCCAGTCGAGTACCTCATCCTGCACGAAGCAGCCTTCCAGAGGCGTCTTCAGCGGTTCTTCGAAGGCCAGCGCCACCGCCCAGGTCGGCTCCATGCTGACTCCCGCCACCGTTCCGGCGAGCTTGGGTGCGGCTGCCAACAGGGCACTGGCCTGGGGCGCCGGGGTGGCGATGACGACGTGGCTGAACGGCCCGTGGCTTTCGCCATCCGCATCGAGCAGATGCCAATGTTGTTCGCCGCGAAACACCTCGGTGATGCGGCAGGAGAACTTCACCGGCAGGGCGCCGAGCATGGCGCGGGTGATGGCGCTCATGCGCGGTTTGCCGACCCAGCGTATCTGCTCGTCTGCCGACGGGCTGAGCGAACCGTTGGCGTACTGGTAGAGGCTGGGAGTCCATTCCTCGACCCAGCCGCGGGCCTGCCACTGCTGAACGGCAGCGGCGAAGCGACGGTCTCGGGCGGTGAAGTACTGAGCGCCCAGGTCCAGGGCGCCAGCGTCGCTGCGCTTGCTGGCCATGCGGCCGCCGCTGCCGCGACTCTTGTCGAACAATTGCACCGGGTATCCGGCGGCATGCAGGGCCTCTGCCGCGGACAGGCCGGCGATGCCAGTACCTATGATGGCGATGGGGGCTGTGCTGGTCATGTCTACCTCACGTGCTGTCGGGCTGTCGCAACTGCATGTCGACAGGCCGCTGGGCCCCAAGGCTACGCCTTGGACATGGCTCATACAATGTACAATTGATGTATAAGCTTATGTCCGGTCGGCCAGTATCCGCAGCCAGGGCATCTATTCTTCAGAATAGGCGCGGGCGGCAATAGTTTCCCCGTTTCTGTCGACGGTCTGTTCCGAGGTGCGATTCGCCCTCTGTCAGCAGCGTCGAATTCCGGAGCACAAACAGTGAGGAATCTGCCATGCATATCCTGATCACCGGCGGTACTGGTCTGATCGGCCGCGCGCTTTGTCACCAGTGGATCGAACAGGGGCATCGACTGACCGTGTGGAGTCGTCGCCCGGAGCAGGTGGCCATGCTCTGCGGTACTCGCGTACGGGGTGTCGGACGGCTCGAGGATATCGGCGACGAGCCACTGGATGCCGTGGTCAATCTGGCTGGCGCGCCGATCGCCGACCGCCCGTGGAGCAAGGCACGCAAGCAACTGCTGTGGGAAAGCCGCATTCAACTGACCGAGCGCCTGCTGGCCTGGCTGCAGAGCCGTGAGCAGAAACCGGCCGTGCTGTTGTCCGGCTCGGCTGTTGGCTGGTATGGCGACAGTGGCGAGCACATCGTCGACGAGCAGTCGCCGTCGGGCGCCGATTTCGCCGCGCAGCTGTGCGTGGCCTGGGAAGACACCGCGCAGCAGGCCGAGGCCATGGGCATTCGCGTGATCCTGCTGCGCACCGGCCTGGTGCTGGCGAAGCAGGGTGGCATTCTCAAGCGCATGGTCACGCCATTTCGCTTCGGGCTGGGCGGCCGTATCGGCGGTGGCCGCCAATGGATGCCGTGGATTCATATCGCCGACCAAATCGCCCTGATTGATTTTCTCTTGCAGCAGGAGCAGGCGCGCGGTCCCTATAATGCCTGCTCGCCGCACCCGGTACGCAACGGCGAATTCGCCAGCGAGCTCGGCCATGCCGTGCACCGGCCCGCCATCGTGCCGCTACCGGCCTTTGCGCTGCGCGCCGGCCTGGGTGAGATGTCGCTGCTTCTGCTGGGTGGCCAGCACGCCCTGCCGGTCAGGGCGCAGGAGGTCGGCTTCGAATTTCGTTTCACTCATCTGGACGTGGCTCTGGTGGATTTGCTGAGCCTTCATTAACAGGATGACATTGCATGACCGATCACGCCTTACTACTGGTCAACCTCGGCTCACCGGCCTCAACCGACGTCGCGGATGTCAGGAGTTATCTCAACCAGTTCCTGATGGACCCTTATGTGGTCGATCTGCCGTGGCCGCTGCGGCGGTTGCTGGTGTCGCTGATTCTGATCCGCCGCCCGGCGCAGTCGGCCCATGCCTACGCATCGATCTGGTGGCCGGATGGTTCGCCGCTGATCGTGCTCAGCAAGCGTCTGCAGGAGGCGATGAAAAGCCAGTGGACCCATGGGCCGGTCGAGCTGGCCATGCGCTATGGCGAGCCCTCGCTGGAAACCGTGCTGACCCGCCTTGCCAGCCAGGGCATCGAGCAGGTCACCCTGGCGCCGCTGTATCCGCAGTTCGCCGACAGCACCACCACGACCGTGATCGAAGAGGCCAAGCGCGTGGTGCGCGAGCGTAAGTTGCCGATCCGTTTCGCCATCCTGCAGCCATTCTTCGACGATCCCGACTACCTCGACGCCCTGGCCGAGAGTGCCCGGCCTTATCTGCAGAAGGATTTCGATCACCTGCTGCTGAGCTTCCACGGCTTGCCGGAACGTCACATCCGCAAGCTGGTGAAGCACATCGACCCGAAGCACGACCTGCGTCGGCCTGACAGCGTGGGGGTCAGCGACGAGGTGCTGGCGCGCTGTTACCGCAGCCAGTGTCAGCGCACCGCCGAGGCGTTCGCTGCGCGCATGGGGTTGCGGCCCGAGCAGTGGTCGGTGTCGTTCCAGTCGCGGCTCGGCAAGGACAAGTGGATCGAGCCCTACACCGAAGCGCGCCTCGACGAGCTGGCCGCTCAAGGCGTCAAGAAGCTGCTGGTGATGTGCCCAGCCTTCGTTGCCGACTGCATCGAGACCCTGGAGGAGATTGGTGATCGCGGCCGCGAGCAGTTCGTGGAAGCGGGGGGCGAGAGCCTGGAACTGGTGCCTTGCCTGAACGACCACCCGGACTGGGCGGCGGCACTCAAGCGGCTTTGCGAGCGAGCCCCGCAAAGCATGGTGTAAGGCCACGCGCCCGGCTGCTGGAGCCGGGCGCGATGGTGCTCAGCGCTTAGATATCTGGCGCGTCTTCCGCGCTCTTCTTCTTCCAGCCATCGTTGCCCGGCAGGATCAGATTCAGGGCGATGGCGACGATGGCGCACAGGGCGATGCCCTTCAGGCCGAAGTCGTCCGGGCCGTCACCGGTGCCGATCAGTACGCCACCGATACCGAACACCAGGGTCACCGAGACGATCACCAGGTTGCGCGCCTCGCTGAGGTCGACGCTATGGCGGATCAGGGTGTTCATGCCTACCGCGGCGATGGAGCCGAACAGCAGGCAGAGGATGCCGCCCATCACCGGTACCGGAATGCTCTGCAGGATGGCGCCGAACTTGCCGATGAAGGCCAGGGTGATGGCGAAGATCGCCGCCCAGGTCATGATCTTCGGGTTGTAGGCCTTGGTCAGCATCACCGCGCCGGTGACTTCCGCGTAGGTGGTATTGGGCGGGCCGCCGAACAGGCCGGCTGCCGACGTGGCCAGACCGTCACCGAACAGGGTGCGGTGCAGGCCCGGCTTCTTCAGGTAGTTCTTGCCGGTGACGCTGCCCACCGCGATGACGCCGCCGATGTGCTCGATGGCCGGAGCCAGGGCCACCGGTACGATGAACAGAATCGCCTGCCAGTTGAAGGCCGGTGCGGTGAAGGCCGGCACCGCCAGCCAGGGCGCGTCGGCAACATGGCTGAGGTCGAGGGCGCCGAAGTAGATCGACAGGGCGAAGCCCACCAGAATGCCGGAGATGATCGGCACCAGACGGAAGATGCCGCGCCCGAAGACGGCGACGATCAGGGTGGTCAGCAGGGTCGGCATGGAAATCCACATCGCCGTGCTGTAGGGCAGCAGTACGCTGCCGTCACCGGCTTTGCCCATCGCCATGTTGGCGGCGATCGGTGCCATGGCCAGGCCGATGGAAATGATCACCGGGCCGATCACCACCGGTGGCAGCAGGCGGTCGATGAAACCGGTGCCCTTGATCTTCACGGCCAGGCCGAGAAAGGTGTAGACGAAGCCGGCCGCGACCACGCCGCCCATGGTTTCCGCCAGGCCGAACTGGCCCTTGGCGAGAATGATCGGGGTGATGAACGCAAAGCTCGACGCCAGGAAAACCGGTACCTGACGGCCCGTGACGATCTGGAACAGCAGGGTGCCCAGGCCCGCGGTGAACAGTGCCACGTTGGGATCGAGGCCGGTGATCAGCGGCATCAGCACCAGGGCGCCGAAAGCCACGAAGAGCATCTGCGCACCGGACAGCACCTGACGCCACAACGGATCGTTGAATTCGTCGCGCATCGATCAGGCGTCCTTCTGCTTGGTGCCGAAGATCTTGTCGCCGGCATCACCCAGCCCGGGGATGATGTAGCCATGTTCGTTGAGACGCTGGTCGATGGAGGCGGTGTAGATCTTCACGTCCGGGTGGGCTTCGTTGACCGCCTTGATGCCCTCGGGCGCAGCGACCAGCACCATGGCGCGGATTTCCTTGCAGCCGGCCTTCTTCAGCAGATCGATGGTGGCGACCATCGAGGCGCCGGTGGCCAGCATCGGATCGATGATCATCGCCAGACGCTCGTTGATTTCCGGTACCAGCTTCTCCAGGTAGGTGTGCGCCTGCAGGGTTTCCTCGTTGCGCGCCACGCCGACGGCGCTGACCTTGGCACCCGGGATCAGGCTGAGCACGCCGTCGAGCATGCCGATACCGGCACGCAGGATCGGCACCACGGTGATCTTCTTGCCGGAGATCTTCTCGACCTGCACGGGGCCTGCCCAGCCCGCGATCTCGTAGTTTTCCAGCGGCAGATCCTTGGTCGCCTCGTAAGTGAGCAGGGCACCCACTTCCTGGGCCAGTTCGCGGAAATTCTTGGTACTGATATCCGCGCGGCGCATGAGGCCGATCTTGTGGCGAATCAGCGGATGGCGGATCTCGAGGACTGGCATTGCGGGGTCTCCGGCAAAAATGGGCAAAAAACACGCTAGATTAAAGCATTGCACTGCGCTGTGGGCGCTGCGGATGTGGAACTTTTTACAATCGGCGAATAAGGGCCCTGCCACTGGTCGAGCGTATCCGTGGATGCTTGCGCCTCACCCGGCGGATGGGTAACGTTGCCGCCTTTTTTCTGACCCGGTGATCAGCTCTTGCGCCGGAGCCATCCATAACCGTGCGGATCGATGCCCGCAGAGCCAGGGTTCTGCCCACCATCGCCGCCAACGAGGACATGACATGCCCGCCGATCTCGCTCACATCCGCCAAGTAATGGCCGAAGCCGACTGCCTGTACAGCGAAGCCGAGGTGGAAGCCGCCATCGCCCGTGTCGCCGTGGCCATCAACGCCGAGCTGGCCGACCGCAACCCGGTGGTGTTCTGCGTGATGAATGGCGGGCTGATCTTCTCCGGCAAGCTGTTGACCAAGCTCGACTTCCCTCTGGAGGCGTCCTACCTGCACGCCAGCCGCTACCGCAACCAGACCAGTGGCGGCGAGCTGTTCTGGAAGGCCAAGCCGGAAGTCTCGTTCATCGACCGCGATGTGCTGATCATCGACGACATCCTCGACGAAGGGCACACCCTGGGCGCGATCATCGACTTCTGCCATCACGCGGGCGCGGCCAACGTGCACACCGCCGTGCTGATCGACAAGGATCACGACCGCAAGGCGCGCCCCGATCTCAAGGCCGACTACGTGGGCCTGCCGTGCGTCGACCGCTATATCTTCGGTTACGGCATGGACTACAAGGGCTATTGGCGCAATGCGCCGGGGATCTATGCGGTGAAGGGACTCTAAGCAGTCTGTGTGAACACTACTGCGCTCGGTCACACGGCCTGTAAGCCCCCGCTTATTCGCTGGCGCCTGATCGCCAGCTCTCGCAGATCGCCCGGGCGCGAGGCAGATCCCGGGCATAGCTCAGGCGGCCGTGGGCATTCTGCAGGCCGGCACGGCGCAGCTTCAGGCGCAGCGACGGCGAGGCACCGCTGACGACCAGGGAGATGCCGTGCTTGCGGTACTCCAGCACGATGCTGTGCAGTGCCGCGAGTGCGGTCATGTCGAGCATCGGCACGCCGCTGACATCGAGAATCACCACCCGGATATGCGCATCGAGGCGGCGCAGGGCGCCCAGCGTGCGCTCCGCTGCGCCGAAGAACAGCGGGCCGCGAATGGCCAGGGCCTGTACATGCTCCGGCAGGTCACTCAGGGCCTGATGGCTGTGCCGTGGCAAGTTGCGCGTGTCGGTCAGTTCGCTCATGCGCTTGATGAACAGCCCGGCGGCCAGCAACAGGCCGACGCCGACCGCCAGCACCATGTCGAACAGCACCGTGAGCAGCAGGCAGGTCAGCAGCACCAGCACGTCGCTGCGTGGCGCGATGCGCAGGGTGTGCGCCACATGATGGGCCTCGCTCATGTTCCAGGCCACCATCAGCAGCAGGGCGGCCAGCGCGGCCATCGGCAGGTAGCTGAACAGGGGAGCGAGAAACAGGATCGCCGCCAATACCACGGCCGCGTGAATGATGGCTGCCAGGGGCGAGCAGGCGCCGGCTCTCACGTTGGCGGCGCTGCGGGCGATGGCCGCGGTTGCGGTGATACCGCCGAACAGTGGCGCGACCAGGTTGCCGATGCCCTGGCCGAGCAATTCGGCATTGGGGTCGTGCTTGCTGCCGGTCATGCCATCGGCGACCACGGCGCAGAGCAGCGATTCGATGGCTCCGAGCATGGCGATGGCGAACGCAGGGGCCAGCAACTGGCGGATCAGCTCGAAGGACAGAACCAGAGGCTGACCATCGGCGCCAGGCAGATGCCAGGGCCAGGCGAAGGTTGGCAGAAAGGGTGGAATGCCGGGGTAGCTGACGCCGTCGACGACGTAGCTGAAACGCTCGCCCAGGGTCGCCACCGGCAGACCGCCTCGCTCCAGCAGCAGGCCCAGCAGCGCACCGACCGTCAGTGCCACCAGATGCCCGGGGATGCGCGGCACCAGCCGTGGCCACAACAGCAACACGCCCAGGCAGGCCAACGCCACCAGACTGTCGCCCAGGTGGATGCCGGGCAGGGCCCGGAACAGCAGCTGCAATTGCTCCACGTAGTGGCTCGGCTGCCCGCTCAGTTGCAGGCCGAGCAAGTCCTTGATCTGCAGCGTGGCGATGACGATGCCGATACCGGCGGTGAAGCCGAGGGTGACCGGATAGGGCACGAACTCGATCAGGCGGCCGGCCTTGAGCAAGCCCAGGGTGATCAGGATCAGCCCGGCCAGCATGGTGCACAGCAACAGGCCGCCGATGCCGAACTGCCCGGTGATCGGCAGCAGAATCACCACGAAGGCTGCGGTGGGACCGGAGATGTTGAAACGCGAACCACCACACAGGGCGATCAGCGGCGCTGCCACCAGCACGGTGTAGAGGCCATGTTGCGGCGCCACGCCGACGGCGATCGCCAGGGCCATGGCCAGCGGGATGGCGATGATGCCCACCGTGAGGCCGGCGCTCAGGTCGCCACGCAGGCTGGCCCAGGAGTAACCGCGCAGGCTCTGGCGACAAGCGGCGAACAGGGTGGGCATCGTGGCACTTCCTGGCAACGGGTGATGGTTCAGCGCAAGCCGCCGGGCCTTGGCGCGGTCGTGCTGATCGGTCGGTAGAACCTGATCATGCGCCAGTATAGGAGCGGGCGGGAGGAGTGGTTGTTGACTTAGGTCGCGTACCGCTCGCGTCGGGCGGGTGATAGGGGCTGTGACCGATCCGCACGACCGCCCTACGGGATGGACCGCCTGCGTTGAGCGTGTGCGGCGCCGGGGTTACACTGCCCGCCCCGTGTGGTCTGGTTTGCTGGAGTGAGCGATGCGTAAAGACAAGAAGCAGGTGATTGGCGACGAAGTGAGCGACGAGCAGATCAAGCTGTTTCTCGCCGTGGAACCGGCTGATGCCACGCCGCCCTCGCTGCACAAGCTGGTCAAGGCCTACCGTGGCCTGCGTGACCACGATTTCGAGCGTTTCGTGGGGTTCTTCGTCGAAGCCGGCTATGACCTCGATGCCAAGGATGCCGACGGTAACGACTTCGTCGCGCTGATCAGGGATCAGCGTCAGTCCGAACCTTACATCCAGGCGATCGAAGCCGCGCGCGGCTGATCGCTGGCGGGTGACGGTGTCCTGCCGCCACCCGTTCCGATCGACTGGCGGCTAATCGCCGCGTTTGCTGTCGATCCTGTTCAGACGGTTGCCCTCGAAACGCAGAAAGTAGTTCATGCCGTTGCGCGGGCCGTAATTCCATTCCTCTATCTGCACTTCATGGGTGAAGCCGTAGCTGTCGGTCTGGTCCTTGTAGCCGATGAACGCGCGGTTGTTCGGTTCGCCGCATTTGGACTGGACTTCGGCGGTACTGTCGCCGGTGCTCGCCAGCGCGTTACCGCAGCGCCAGGTCGCCGCGTTGGCGGTGCCGGCCAGAAGCATCAGCAGGGTGCAGGAGATCAGTGTCTTCATAGTCGTCATTGCTGGCGTTTGCGCTCGATGCGCGTCAGCCGGTTGCCCTCGAAAGTCAGGATGGTGAACATACCGTTGCTGGGCTCGTAGGCCCATTCCTCGATATTCGTTTCGCGCCTGTCGTAGCCGCCCAGGGTGTAGCCGACAGGGTCGCGGAACGCCGGCTCGCCGCATTTCTGCATCACCTCGAAGGTGCGATCGCCGAGGTTCACCAGCTTGCTGCCGCAGCGCAGGGTGTCGGCCTGGCTCAGCAGTGGGGCGGCGCAAAGCGCCAGCATCAGACCCAGTCGTTTCATGTCGTCACTCGCTGCCCAGGTGTAAGGGGGTGGCCACACGGCCGTCGTTCGCAGCCTCGCCGAAGCTGACGTCGAGCAGGTACACGCGCTCGGCCGCCAGCTTGCCGCTATCGACCAGATAGGCCTTGATCGCCGCAGCGCGATCTTGAGCCAACTGGCGCAGCAGGCCACGGCTGTCGCTCCAGGATTCGAGCACGGCATCACGCAGGCGCACCGTGCGCTCGTCACTGTCGAGCTCGGCCCACTCGGCAGGCGGCTGCTGTTTCAGGCGTGCGCGGTAGATGCCTTCCAGCAGCGGAGCCTTCTCGTCCTCGGGCACGACCAGCAGGTCGGCGCTGGCCGGCACCTGATCGCCACGGCGCTGCATGATGCGATACAGATAGTCCTGATATTCGCGCTCCAGGCGTTGGGCGGCCATCAGCGGGCCGTCGCTGCTCTGTGCGCTGGCGCCTTCGATCTCCAGGCGCAGGGTCGGGCGTTCCTGCAGGGCGGTGGCGAGCACGTCGAGAGACGTCTTCGCCTGGCCGTCCAGCTCGTCGCTGCCGGCGGCGAAGACCACCGTGCTCAGGTCCATCTCGGCGCCACCGCTGACCAGCCCGCCGATGAACTTGAAGGGCGCCTGGGCGGCACGCAGCACCAGATTGCGCAGGGTCTGCCAGACGATCGGCATGACGCTGAACTGCGGGTTGTTGAGGTCGCCCTGCAGCGGCAGCTCGATGGAAATGCGGCCCTGAGTGTCCTTGAGCAGGGCCACCGCCAGGCGGATCGGCAGGTCCACGGCGTCCGGGCTGTCGACCTTTTCGCCCAGCTGCAATTGTTCGACCAGCACCTTGTTCTCGGCATTCAGCTTGCCGTCATTGATGCGGTAGTGCAGGTCCAGATTCAGGCGGCCCTTGCGGATGCGGTAGCCGGCGAACTTGCCGGAGTAGGGCGTCAGGGTGGTCAGTTCGACCTGTTTGAACTGGGTGGCGATATCCAGGCTCTGCATCGGGTCGAAAGGCGTCAGGCTGCCTTTGATACTGACGGGGGCGTAGCGGTCGACCTTGCCGCTGATATCCACGGGCGCCGGTTTGCTGCTGGTGCTGTCGAGGGTGCCGATGCGGCCATTGAGCTGCTGCACGGCGGTGGCGAAATTGGGCCTGAGGCTGAAGTCGGCGAAGTTGGCCGAGCCGTCCTTCAGGCTGACCTCGCCGATACGGATCGCCATCGGCTTCTCGGCGGCGGCCGAGGACTGCGCCTGGGCGGCATTGCCGGCAGGTTGCTTGATGATCAGGTCATTGACGTTGGTGGTCAGGTCTTCGTTGATGATGAAGCGTGCATAGGGCTGCTCCAGATCGACCCGTGCGATGTCCAGGCGCTCGCCATGGCGATAGTCGACGCCGCCCAGGTCCAGTTGCTTCCAGCGCAGCAGGTCGCGGCCCTTGAGGGTGTCGAGGGTGTGCAACTGGGTGATCTGGGCGGTGCCCTGAACACGCAGAGCCAGAGGTTCGGTTGCCGTGAGCTCGACGCCAAGATCGCTGCTCAACAGGCCGCTACGCAGTTCCAGGTGCACGAAGGGGCTGATGTAGGCCTGTGCCACACGCAGGTCGATATTGCGGGTGGCGACCTTCAGATTGGCGGTGGTCGGGCTCAGTTGCACCTGGCCCTCGGCCTGCAGCTTGCCCTGTTTGCCGACCCCGGTATCGAGCTTGAGCGCGAAGGGCGAGGTGCCGAGGCTGTCGAAGTTCTGCATGTCCAGATCGAGCGGGCCCAGCTCCACGGCGACTGCTTCGTTCGGCACGCGGTCGACGAGGTGGGCGTGGTAGTCTCGCAGTTGCACGTCCTTGACCTGCACCTGCCAGGGTTTGGCGGGCTGCTTGGCGGCTGGCTGTGCCTCGTCACCAGCAGTGGCAGTGGCTTCTGGCTTCGGTGCATCTGCCACAGGCGCCGGCGTGGCGGCTTGCTGCGGTTTGCCGGCCAGGAGTTTCTGCCAGTCGAGTTCGCCATCGGCCTCGCGGGCCGCCCAGGCTTCCAGTTTCTGCCCGCGTACCTTGCCGATCACCACCTGCTGCTTGGCCAGGTCCAGAGAGGTTTCGCTGACTTCGAGGGAGTCCAGTTTCACCAGCGGCTTGCCGTCCGGCGCCTGCATGGCGAATGGCGCCACCTTGATGCGGGCGTCGCTGAGCAGCAGCTCGGTGCCGTCACGCAGGTTCAACCGGTAGTCGGTGGACAGGCTCACGACGCCTTTCTCCAGTACCAGCGGAACGGCGTCACGCACGTAGGGCCAGAACGCCTTCATCGGCTCGTCGGTGATCTTCAGGGTACCGCTGGAGCTGATCGGGCTCAGGCTCAGCTCGCCGCTCCAGTCGATACGGCCGCCAGCCGGGCCGGTGGCCACCAGGGTCATCTCGGCGTTGTCATCGGGCAGGGTGCTGAGGTTGCGCAGCTCGAGATTGAGGTCATCGTAATGGATGTCGATCGGCTCCTGCGGACGCAGGTCCTGGAAGTGCAGATTGCCGCCCAGCAGTTCGATGCGGTCGATGCGCAGGGGAAACGGCTCGCTGGCTTCTTCCGGCTGTTTCTCGCTGGCCGGCAGTTTGAACAGTTGCGCCAGGTTGAGGGTGCCGTCCTTGTCGAAACGCACTTCGGTGTGAGGCTTGACCAGCTTGACGTCGGCCAGGTGCAGGGCACCGCTCCACAGACTGTCCAGCTGCAGGTTCACGGCCAGGTGCTCGAAAGCGACCTGTTCCTTGCCGGGCGCCCCCAGGTGCAGCCCCCAGAGGTCCAGCTCGAGGGTAAAGGGGTTGAGCTGTAGCCGATCGAGCCGTGCAGGCTCGGTCGCATACTGTTCCAGCTGCTGATTGGCGATGCGCAGGGCAATGCCGGGCAGGATGAGGAAACCGATCAGGCTGTACAGGCCAATGGCAATCAGCAGAGCGGTGGCGGCGCGTCGCAATCCTTTGTGCATGGTCTTGCTTCATCTTCCTGGCGAGAGTGCCTTGGATTATGGCATGAGCCCTGGGTTCCGCGGCACGCCGCGCGGGCTCAAAAATGCAGGACGAGGGTTTTCAGCGGCGGGTTGCCATCGGTGGAGGGGAAGTCCGCGGCGGGTAGCAGTTGTTCATGCTCGCGCACCGGGCGCCCCAGTTTGCTGGCGCAGCGCAGCACCTGCTCGCGCCAATCGGCCATCGGCACTTTCGCCAGGTTGTTGCAGCACACCAGGCTGCCATGCTCGGCAGTGGCGAGAATCGCCGGTTTCAGCAGGCTCTGGTAATCGCGCAGCAGGTCGACCGTGCCGAAGGCGCTCTTGGCCCAGGCTGGCGGGTCGAGAAACACCAGATCGAACGGGCGCTGCTCGAGGCGTGGGTAACTCGGCAGCTTCTGGCCGCGGCGCGCGGCGATAGGCAAGCCGGCCCACTGGCGGATCGCCGGGAAGTAGTCCGACTGGACGAACTGCATGGCCGGCAACTGCGGGTTGAGCGCGCCATTTTCGCGACCGACCGCGAGGTTGCCCTCGGCGAAGTCGAGATTGACCACTTCCCGTGCGCCGCCCGCCGCGGCATTGAGGCCAACACCGCAGGTGTAGGCGAACAGGTTGAGCACGCTTTTCCCGGCGCTGTGGCGCTGGATCCAGCCACGGGCATTGCGCAGGTCGAGGAACAGCAGCGGATCCTGGCCCGCATGGCGGCCTCGCACGCGGTAATCGAGGCCCCATTCCCGACCCACCTGATCGGCCAGGGCTTCGTCGCTGGCGCTGTAGACGGGGTCGCTGCGATCGACACGGGAGTTACCGCCGGAACGGTCGTTGTAGACCAGCAGCGTGTGCAGCCCGAGGGTTTCATTGACCTGTTCGTGCAGCGCCAGCAGGTCGTCGCGGGTCAGCGTCTGGTGAAAGCTCTGCACCATCAACTGCTGGCCATAACGGTCGACGGTCAGGCCGCCGGCGCCTTCCTGGCTGCCGTGGAACAGGCGATAGCAATCGGTCTGCTGTGCGTGCAGCTCGGCGATCAGGGCGTGGCGATTGGCAAGTGCGCTGCGCACTGCCTGGTCGAGAGACGGCATGTGCAGCGACTCGTGATAAGGGGCGCGCAGTCTACCACCCTCGCAATCAGTTCAACGCCTGCTGCGCATCGGTACTGCTGCGTCGAGCAGATGCTCAGTAGGGTGGCAGGCCCATGCGTATCCGTGACTTGTGCAGCGAACCACTGCGTACCGCCCAGCGGATGATCGGTGCGATGGCGTGCACGCCGCTGCGGGTCAGGCGGCTGCGCAACGGTGTCATGCGCTGGTCGAGCATGCTCTGCGCCCAGCCCGGTAACAGGTCGATACCGGCTTGCAGGAACAACTGGCCAACGGGGGCTGCCAGCCTGCTGGGCGCTGGTGCGGCCAGCAGGATGCGCAGGATTTCCCGGGAGCGCTCGTCGCACAGCAATTGCTCGCGCATGCGCTCGAGGTAGGCCGCTATCTGCGCCCGGTTGCGCGGTACCTCGGCGGCCCCCAGGCGCTCGGCGACCAGGGCGATTTCTGCGTAGTAGCGATCCTGATCGGCTTCGCTCATGCGTGGATTCAGGTAGCGCAGGTGCGCCTGCAGGAAGCTGTACACCTCGGCCACATGCACCCAGGTGAGCAGATGCGGGTCACTGGCGGCATAGGGGCGGCCGTCCGGCGCGGTGCCAACCACGTGCAAATGAATGCGTTTGACCTTGTCGATCAGCCAGTCGGCGTCGTCGCGGCTGGCGAAGGTGGTGCCGGAAACGAACTGGCCGGTGCGACGCAGGCGACCCAGCAGATCCTCGCGGAAATTGGAGTGGTCCCATACGCCGGCCAGGGCCAGTGGATGCAAGGCCTGCAGCAGCAGGGCGCTGACCCCGCCAATGAGCATGCTGGTGAAGTCACCGTGGATGCGCCAACACACCGAATCCGGGCCGAACAGGCCGGGGTCGCCTTTGGGATTCTCGAAGTCGATCTGCCCCAGCGCGATGCCGCTGAGGCTGAGTACCTGGCTTTCTATACGACGGCGGATGACTTCCATGGCGCGAGCCTAAAGCGCCGGGCTGCGCGCCACAAGTCATGGTTCCGTTCGCGGTTGCCCCGGTTACCGCTGCGCTGCAAGGCGACGGCCTTAGCCTGCGGTCGAGTGTGGCGATACCCGGGGAAATCGTCGTCAGGAATTGAGCCGCTCGGCCACCAGGCTGTCGACCACGGCCGGGTCGGCCAGGGTCGAGGTGTCGCCCAGGCTGTCCAGTTCGTTGCAGGCGATCTTGCGCAGGATGCGGCGCATGATCTTGCCTGAGCGGGTCTTCGGCAGGCCCGGCGCCCACTGGATGAGCTCCGGTTTGGCGAAACTGCCGATTTCCTTGCCGACCAGACTGAGCAGTTCCTTTTTCAGCTCGTCGCTTGGCTCGATGCCGTTCATGGTGGTGACGAAGGCATAGATGCCCTGGCCCTTGACGTCATGCGGGTAGCCGACCACAGCCGCTTCGGCCACGGCGTCGTGCAGCACCAGCGCGCTTTCCACCTCGGCGGTGCCGATACGGTGGCCGGAGACGTTGATCACGTCGTCGATACGCCCGGTGATCCACCAGTAACCGTCCTCGTCGCGGCGCGCACCGTCGCCACTGAAGTAGTAACCGGGGTAGGCGGTGAAGTAGGTCTCGAGCATGCGCTTGTGATCGCCGTAGACGCTGCGGATCTGGCTTGGCCAACTGGCCTTGATGGCCAGTACGCCCGCGCCGGGCCCCTCGATTTCCTTGCCTTGCTCGTCCAGCAGCACCGGTTGCACGCCGAAGAACGGACGGGTCGCCGAGCCGGGCTTGAGGTCGGTGGCGCCGGGCAGTGGGGTGATCATGATGGCGCCGGTCTCGGTCTGCCACCAGGTGTCGACGATGGGGCAGCGCTTTTCGCCGACCACGTTGAAGTACCACTCCCAGGCTTCCGGGTTGATCGGCTCGCCGACGCTGCCGAGCAGGCGCAGGCTGCTGCGTGAGGTCTTCTTCACCGGCGCTTCGCCTTCGCGCATCAGTGCGCGCAGTGCCGTCGGTGCGGTGTAGAAGATGTTCACCTTGTGCTTGTCGATCACCTGCCAGAAGCGCGAGGTGTCGGGGTAGTTGGGCACGCCTTCGAAGATCAGGCTGGTGGCGCCGTTGGCCAGCGGGCCGTAGACGATGTAACTGTGCCCGGTGACCCAGCCGACATCCGCGGTGCACCAGTAGATATCGCCATCGTGATAGTCGAACACGTACTTGTGGGTCATCGCCGCCTGCAGCAGGTAGCCGGCGGTGCTGTGCAGCACGCCCTTGGGCTTGCCGGTGCTGCCGGAGGTGTAGAGGATGAACAGCGGGTCTTCGGCGTCCATGGGCTCGGCGGGGCAGTCGGCGGCCGCCTGTCGTACGGCCTCGTGGTACCAGAGATCGCGGCTCTCGTCCCACTCGATCGTGTTGTGGGTGCGCTCGACCACCAGCACGGTGGAGACGTTGGGGCAGTTTTTCAGGGCCTTGTCGACATTGCCCTTGAGGGGGATGAACTTGCCACCGCGCACGGCCTCATCGGCGGTGATCACGGTGCGGCAGTCGGCATCGAGAATGCGGTCACGCAGGGCATCCGGCGAAAAGCCGCCGAACACCACCGAGTGCACGGCGCCGATGCGGGTGCAGGCGAGCATCGCGTAGGCCGCCTCCGGGATCATCGGCATGTAGATGCACACGCGGTCGCCCTTCTTCACGCCGCGTTGTTTGAGCACGTTGGCCAGCCGGCAGACCTGCTCATGTAACTGCCGATAGGTGATGCTGGCCGAATCCTTGGGGTCGTCGCCTTCCCAGATCAGCGCCACCTGATCGCCACGTTTGGCCAGATGGCGGTCGATGCAGTTGTGGCTGATGTTCAGCTGGCCACCGGAAAACCAGCGAATGTCGCCCTTGCTCAGGCTGCCGCTGGAGACTTCATCCCAGGGTTTGAACCAGTCGAGAAAGGCCTTGGCCTGTTCGCCCCAGAACGTCTGCGGGTCGTCGACCGATTGGCGGTAGAGGCGCTGGTAGGCGGCGTCGTCGAGGTGAGCACGCTGGCGTGTTTCGTCGCTGACAGGGTGGCGGCTGATCGTGAACATGGCGGGGTACCCTTGTTGTTATATGTCCGCAATAGACACTAAGGGTAGCAGCCAAGTTTTACTGGTCGACCCCGACGAGGCCGAGAGTGACGCAAAGTGTTGCCGGTGCTCGCCGATGATCGAGCGCCGGCAATCCATCAACCGCGATGGCGACCGCGGAAGTAGTTGATCAGCCCCTGGGTGGAGCCGTCCTCGGCGCTGCTTTGCTCGCTGCCGACCATGCGCGAATAGACGCCCTTGCCCAGCTCCTTGCCGAGTTCCACGCCCCACTGGTCGAAGGCGTTGATGCCCCAAATGGCGCTCTGGGCGAACACCTTGTGCTCGTACAGGGCCACCAGCGCGCCGAGGCGGCGGGGGCTGATGCGCTCGAGCACCAGGGTGTTGCTCGGCCGGTTGCCGGGGATCACCTTGTGCGGCGCCAGGCGCTGGATGTCGTCTTCGCCGAGGCCCTTGCCGCGCAGTTCCGCCTCGGCTTCCTCGCGGGACTTGCCGAGCATCAGGGCCTGGCTCTGCGACAGGCAGTTGGCGTAGAGCCACTGGTGGTGGTCGGCGACCGGGTTGTAGCTGACCACCGGAACGATGAAGTCCGCCGGAATCAGCTGGGTGCCCTGGTGCAGCAGCTGGTGATAGGCGTGCTGGCCATTACAGCCCACGCCGCCCCAGATCACTGGCCCGGTCGCGCCGCTGACCGGGCTACCGTCCTGGCGCACGCTCTTGCCGTTGGACTCCATGTCGAGTTGCTGCAGGTGCCGGGTGATGTTGCGCAGGTAATGGTCGTACGGCAGGATCGCCTGGCTCTGGGCGTCCCAGAAATTGCCGTACCAGATACCCAGCAAGGCCAGCAGGACCGGCATGTTCTGCTCGAATGGCGCGGTCTTGAAGTGCACATCCATGCTGTACGCACCGGCCAGCAGTTCCTTGAAGTTGGACATGCCGATGGACAGGGCGATCGGCAGGCCAATGGCCGACCACAGCGAGTAACGCCCACCGACCCAGTCCCACATCGGGAAGATGTTCTCTTCGCGGATACCGAACGCCACCGCGGCTTCGCGGTTGCTCGACACGGCGATGAAATGACGATACAGCTCGGCCTCGGAGCCGCCCTGAGCCAGGTACCAGCCGCGTGCGGCCTGGGCGTTCTTGAGGGTTTCCAGAGTGCCGAAGGACTTCGATGAAACGATGAACAGGGTGGTTTCGGCCTGCAGCTTGGCCGACAGCTCGTGGAATTCGCTGCCGTCGATATTGGCCAGGTAGTGGCAGCGCACGCCGCGCTGGGCGAAGGGCAGCAGTGCCTCGGAAACCAGCTGCGGGCCGAGAAAGGAGCCGCCGATGCCGATGTTCACCACATCGGTGATGGGTTTTTCGGTGTAACCGCGCCACAGGCCGTTGTGGATGCGCCCGACCAGTTCGGTCATCTGCTGCAGTACCCGCTGCACCTGTGGCATCACGTCGATGCCGTCGACCAGCACCTTGTCGCCGAGCGGCCGACGCAGTGCGGTATGCAATGCCGGGCGACCTTCCGAGGCATTGAGCTTCTCGCCGTCGAACATGGCGCGGATCGATTGCTCCAGGCCGGCTTCGCGGGCCAGCGCCATCAACAGCGAGACGGTCTCGTCACTGGCCAGGTTCTTCGAATAGTCGAGAAACAGGCCACAACTGCTCAGGGAAAACTGCTCGAAACGCTGCGGGTTGCCAGCGAAGGCGTCGCGCATGCTGAAGTGCTGCATGGCCTGGCGATGCTGCTGCAACGCCTGCCAGGTAGGGAGGGCGAGAACATCGAGCGGCTGTTGGTAATACGCCATGGGGCTTCCTTGTTGGGGCATTGGGTTGGGCAGACTTCAGCGAGGGTGGTACATACCAAAAAGCCCGGATGATCGTCCGGGCTTTCGAGTGTATCCGGGTTTTCAGGCCCGGTGCAGGTGGCCGTCAGTAGCCTTGATCAAGGGTGAAGCTCAGGTTGTCGATCAGCCGGGTATTACCCAGGTAGGCGGCCACCAGCACGACCAGCTCGCGGTCGCCTGGGCCGAGCTGGCGCAGGCTCTGTGCTTCGCGCACTTCCAGATAGTCGGCACGCAGCCCTGCATCGGCATGCTGGCGCTGCGCCTGGGCGATCAGGGCCGGCAGGTCGCGCTCGCCAGCCTGGATGGCCTGGGCGATGTGCTGCAGCGAGCGGTACAGAACCGTGGCGGTTTCGCGCTGCTCATCGCTCAGATAACCGTTGCGCGATGACAGGGCCAGGCCGCTCTCGGCGCGCACGGTGGGTTCGCCGATGATCTGGATGGGCATGTTGAGGTCGCGCACCATGGTGCGGATCACCGCCAGTTGCTGGAAGTCCTTCTGGCCGAACACCGCCAGATCGGGCTGTACCATGTTGAACAGTTTGGTGACCACGGTGGCGACGCCCTCGAAGTGGCCAGGGCGGCTGGCACCGCAAAGGCCCTCGGACACGCCCGGCACGCTGATGCGGGTCTGCTCGCCCATGCCACCGGGGTACATCTCTGCGACGTCCGGGTGGAACAGCAGATGGCAGCCAGCGTCGACCAGGCGCTGCTGGTCGGCCTGGAGCGTGCGCGGGTACTTGTCGAGGTCTTCGGAGGGGCCGAACTGCATCGGGTTGACGAAGATGCTGGCGACCACGAAGTCGCTGCGTTGCGCGGCCTTTTCCACCAGTGCGGCGTGGCCGGCGTGCAGGTTGCCCATGGTCGGCACCAGGCCGATCTGCTTGCCTTCGGCACGGGCCTGGGCAACGGCAGCGCGCAGCTCGCGCACGGTCTTCACGGTGTTCATGCGGAGAATCCGTGTTCGGCGGCCGGGAAGCTGACGTCCTTCACGGCTTTCACATAGGCCGCGATGGCGTCTTCGATACCGGCCTGGCCATCCATGAAGTTCTTCACGAACTTGGCCATGCGGCCAGTCAGGGACACCCCGAGCATGTCGTGCAGCACCAGTACCTGGCCGTCGGTCTGCGGGCCGGCACCAATGCCGATAACCGGTATCTTCACGGTGCGGCTGATCTCGCCCGCCAGGTCGACCGGTACGCATTCGAGCAACAGCATGGCCGCACCCGCCTGCTCCAGCGCGATGGCGTCGGCAACCATCTGCCGGGCCTGTGCCTCCTGACGGCCCTGCACCTTGTAGCCACCGAGAATATTCACGGTTTGCGGGGTCAGGCCCATATGTGCGCACACCGGCACACCACGTTCAGCCAGGCGCGCGATGGATTCGGCCAGCCAGGCGGTGCCTTCGATCTTGACCATGTGAGCACCCGCCTGCATCAAGGCGCCGGCATTTTGCAGGGCTTGATCCACGGTGGCGTATGCCATGAAGGGCAGGTCGGCGACGATCAGCGCACCGCGGTTGCCGCGTTTGACGCTGGCCGTGTGGTAGGCCATGTCGTTGACGCTGACCGGTAGCGTGCTGTCATGCCCCTGCAGCACCATCCCAAGGGAGTCCCCGATCAGCAGCACTTCTACGCCTGCCTGCGAGCTGACCTTGGCGAAGGTGGCGTCGTAGCAGGTCAGCATGGTGATCTTTTCGCCCTTCTGCTTGAGCGCTTGCAGGGTGGTCAGGGTTACATCAGGCATGAACGTATCCTCACTCGGAACCTGTGCGGGCCTGTTGAATGCAGGCTCTCGTGGAGCAGGTTCTTTCTGGCATCGAAGAGGCAGCTAGGCTGCTTCAATGTGGCCTGTTTGGCGGCCCTTTTTGCTCCGGCATGGGGCAATGGGTGGCTATAGTCCCGATGGCGGGGGGGCAAGTCAATCGAATGTGTTACCGCGCTGTTACGTCGTTACCGCCAGCGGCAGAACCACCTGCTTCAGGGCGTCAGGCGTTCCAGGCCCTCGAAGGGGCAGGCCGCCAGCAGTGCGCCGAGGGAGCGGCCATCGGGCAACTCCAGGCCGGCAGCGATTTCCGCGAGTGGGTAGAGCACGAAGGCCCGCGCGTGCATGTGGTAGTGCGGGACGCGCAGTCGTGGCTCGTCGATCAGCCGCTCGCCGAACAGCAGGATGTCCAGGTCGAGCGTACGTGGGCCCCAGCGTTCGTGGCGTTCGCGGCCCTGACCCCGTTCGATGGCCTGCAGCGCATCGAGCAGCTGCAGCGGCTGCAGATCGGTGTCCAGCGCCGCGACGGCATTGGTGTAGCGCGGCTGGCCGGGGAGCAGCGAATCGCTGACATAGAAGGAAGAAACCGCCGCGAGGCGGGTATCTGGCAGGTGCTCGAGTGCGGCAAGCGCCTGGCGCAACTGCTCGGCCGGTTCGGCGAGGTTGCTGCCCAGACCGATATGGACACGTTCCATGCTTAGTCGGCTGCGCCGCCGCCCTGAGGGCTACGCTTGCGCTTGTTGCCGCCACTGCGGCGGCGCTTGCGGGGCGCGCCTGGTGCGTCGTCCTTGCTGGACAGGTCGCGGATCATCACCCGGCGGTCGCTGTCGCTGGCGTCCTGGTAGTCCGTCCACCAGTCGCCGAGGCCGCCTGTTTCCTCGCCGGCGCTCTCGCGCAGCAGCAGGAAGTCGTAACCGGCGCGGAAGCGTGGGTTTTCCAGCAGCAGATCGGCGCGCTTGCCGCTGCGTCGTGGCAGGCGCTCCTGCATGTCCCAGATCTCGCGGATCGGCAGGGTGAAGCGTTTCGGCACGGCGATGCGCTGGCACTGCTCGGCGATCAGTTCGTGAGCCGCTTCCTGCATGGCCGGAATGGCCGGCATGCCGCGCTCCTGGAGGCGAATCACTCGAGCCGGCAGCGCTGGCCAGAGCAGCGCCGCGAACAGGAAAGCGGGGGTGACCGGCTTACCCTGGTGGATGCGCAGATCGGTGTTGTCCAGGGCGTTGCGGATCAGTGTGTCGGTGTATTCCGGGTTCTGTCTCAGCGCCGCGGCGCTGGCCGGGAACAGCTGGCCGAACAGGCCGTAGTCCACCAGCAGGTCATAGGTGTAGATGGCGTAGCCGCTGAGAAACAGCTTGAGCACTTCGTCGAACAGGCGAGCGGCGGGAATGCCCCCCAGCAGGTGAGCCAGGTCATAGATGGGATCGGCGCTGTGCTTCTCGATATCGAAGTCCAGCTTGGCGGCGAAGCGCACGGCACGCAGCATGCGCACCGGATCTTCCTGATAACGCTGCGTGGGGTTGCCGATCAGCCGCACCAGGTTGTTGCGGATGTCGTGCATGCCATTGGCGTAGTCGAGAATCCGCTCGGATACCGGATCGTAGTACAGCGCATTGATGGTGAAGTCGCGGCGCTGGGCGTCGTCCTCCAGGGTGCCGTAGACGTTGTCACGCAGAATGCGGCCGCTCTCGTTGCGCGAGGACTGGTTGGTATCCTCTTCCTCTTCACCCTGCGGGTGGTTGGCGCGGAAGGTGGCGGTCTCGATGATCTCGCGGCCGAAGTGCACGTGGACCAGCTTGAAGCGGCGACCGATCACCCGGGCATTGCGGAATTCACCCCTGACCTGCTCCGGGGTAGCGCTGGTGGCGACGTCGAAGTCCTTGGGCTCGATGCCCAGCAGCAGATCGCGTACGCAGCCACCGACCAGATAGGCCTCGTAGCCTGCATTCTGCAGACGCTCGACCACGCTGATCGCGTAGCGGCTTATCTGCCCACGCTGGATCGGGTGCTGGTTGTTGTTCAGCACGTGCGGCGTACTGTGAGGCTGGTGAGCGCGGCGCAGCGGCGAACGAAGGGACTTGAACAGCTTTTTCAGCATGGAGAGCACTGTATGACGAAATGAATGGCCAGAATAATGTAAAGGCGCAGAAATAGCGCGGATTCTAGCATTGAGTCGCGGATGGGTGTAAGCGGGGGAGGGAGGGCAGGCCGGGGCACAAGCTACTGGGGGAGCCGAAGCTCCCCCACAAATGTTGCTATGCGTTTTTCTTGTTATGCGGGCTTGTTGTTCTTGTTCGATCGCCCGTTCCGGAATCCATGCCGTCCGGAAAACCTCCCGTATCGGGAGCAAGAGCAAACGGATTACTTTGGATGCTGACGCTACCTCGGGTCTCTGACCCAACCAGAACCGGTGCTGTCTATCGACAGTTTTATTGTTCTCTATCTGGTTACGGGGCAAGGCCCCATGAGGAAATCCTCTCCAAAAGAATCAGTTAGCTGCGTCTCCTGCCGTCTTGTTCTTATTGTGCTGGAGTCGTTTCGTCTTATTTTTATTGTCGTTGGTCATGCTTGTTATTGTTGTTGTGCGAGAGATAAAGCATTCCGCGTGCCAGTTTTTATTTTTCCTTTAAAAACAATAATTTAGGTTTTTTTACTTTTGCGAGGGCAAAAAAAAGCCGGGATTCCGTTACCGTAAACCCCGGCTTTGTTACGTGCTTCGCTCGGTGCGGTAACAGCCGAGCTAGACGCTATTCGCTGGTAACGCTCGACTTGCGCCGCGGAATGCCCAGGCGCTGGCGACGTTCCCACAGGCACTTGCGGCTGATGCCCAGTTTGCGGGCCAGTTCGGTCTCGGTCATGTGGTCCTGATGCTCGAGTACGAAGTGCTGGAAGTAGTCTTCCAGCGAAAGATCCTCGCTGGGGTCCTGGCTGGTGCCATTGACCGCTCCGCTCTGTGGCGGCAGGCCCATGAACGCATCGTCGTCGAGGTCTTCCAGCTCGATGTCGATACCCAGCAGGTCGGCATTGATGGTGCTGCCGTCGCAGAGGATCACCGAGCGCTCGATGGCGTTCTCCAGTTCCCGCACGTTACCCGGCCAGCTGTAGTGGTGGATGGCCTGTTCCGCGTCCGGGCCGAAATGCAGGTCGGTGCGCCCCATGCGGGTGGATTGGCGCAGCAGGAAGGCGCGGGCGATTTCCAGCACGTCGCTGCCGCGCTCGCGCAGTGGCGGCAGTTTCAGGGCGATGACGTGCAGCCGGTAATAGAGGTCTTCACGGAACTGGCCGGTTTTCGACAGGGTTTTCAGGTCGCGGTGAGTCGCCGCGATCAGGCGCACGTCGACCTTCTGCGACTGCACAGAGCCGACCCGACGTATCTCGCCTTCCTGCAGAACGCGCAGCAGGCGCGCCTGGGCTTCCAGAGGCAGTTCGCCGATTTCATCGAGGAACAGGGTACCGCCGTCGGCGGCCTCCACCAGGCCGGCGCGGCTGGCGCTGGCGCCGGTGAACGCGCCCTTTTCATGGCCGAACAGCTCGGATTCGATGAGGGTTTCCGGGATCGCCGCGCAGTTGACCGAAATCAGCGGGGCCTTGGCGCGCTTCGACAGGTTGTGCAGCGCCCGGGCGACCAGCTCCTTGCCGGTACCGGATTCGCCCTGCACCAGCACGTTGGAGTCGGTGGGGGAGACCTTGCGGATCTTGCTGTACAGCTCCAGCATCGCCGGGCTGGAGCCGATGATGCCGATTTCGCCATTGGCGGCCTTGTCGCTCTTTTCCGCGCCGCGTGTTGCGGCCGGAGCGTTCCCTGCCTGGCTGCGTACCGCCTGACGGTCACGCAGGATGCGCGCCACGGCTTGCAACATCTCGTCATGATCGAAGGGTTTGGCGATGTAATCGACAGCGCCCATTTTCATCGAGTCGACCGCCGAGCGCAGGCTCGCATAGCTGGTCATGATCAGCACCGGAGCGCCCTGGGCGAGCTTGATCAGCTCGGTGCCCGGTGCGCCAGGCAGACGCAGGTCACTGACCACCAGATCGAACCCCGGGATGTCGAAGCGCTCCTGGGCTTCCTGTACCGAACCGGCCTCGCTGACCTGGTACTGGTTGCGTTCGAGCAGGCGACGCAGGGCAGAGCGGATGATGGTTTCGTCTTCGACGATCAGGATATGAGGCATTTAATCGAATTCTCTCGACGGTCTCGGAACCTGCTTCCCGGTGCTGTAGCCAAGCTGGGCCACGCGCATCGCCAGGAATGCGGTTCTTCGGAATTTAGGTCGCCAGTGGCATTGCCTCGATGTGCCGCGGCAGCGTCACCCGGATGCGGGTGCCACGTTGCTGCTCGGGGTCGATCGGGCTGTCGATTGTTATCTGGCCATAATGCTCTTCCACGATGGAATAGACCAGCGCGAGGCCGAGTCCGGTTCCCTTGCCGGGGTCCTTGGTGGTGAAGAACGGCTCGAACAGCCGGTCCATCACGCCCTTGGGAATCCCGCTGCCTTCGTCCTCGACGATCAGGTCGACGGTGTGTTCCGACGCTTCGCTGCGCACGCGAATGGCACCGCCAGCTGGCGAGGCGTCGCGAGCGTTGCTCAGCAGGTTGATCAGCACCTGGGCGAGGCGCTGTGGATCACCGTGTGCCCAATGATCGGGCTTGCACAGGTTGAAGAATTGCACGTCCACACTGCGCCGGTTAAGCGCCAGCAGACCAATGGCTTCCTGAGCGATTTCGGCCAGGCAGACCGGCTCGTCGGCTTGCTGATGGCTACCCGAGTGGGCGAAGTTCATCAACGAGTGGACGATGCGCGTGACCCGCTTGGTCTGCTCGAGAATCTGTGCGCTGATTTCGGTCAGTTCGCCATCGCCTTCACGTTCTTCGCGCAGGTTTTGCGCGAGGCAGGCGATGCCGGTGATCGGGTTGCCGATTTCATGGGCCACGCCGGCGGCGAGGCGACCGATACTGGCCAGGCGCTCGGAGTGCACCAGCTTGTCTTCGAGCATCTGGGTTTCGGTCAGGTCCTCGACCAGCAGCACCAGGCCACTGTTACCCGGTGCCAGCGGCTCGTCGATGGCCGCCTTGTGCAGGTTGAGCCAACGGATCTGGCCGTCCAGCGCCAGGCGCTGCTTGTGCAGGTGTTCGTCGGGAATCTCGATGAAGCGTTGCAGCAGGTCACGCCAGGGCTCGCCAAGGGTCGACAGGCGAGAACCGACGATGCGCTGTGCGGGAATTTCGGTGAGTTCTTCCATGGCCTTGTTCCACATCAGGATCTCGTGATCCTTGGCCAGGGAGCAGACGCCCATCGGCAGTTCCTGCAGGGTCTGGCGGTGATAGCGGCGCAGGGCATCGAGTTCCGCGGCGAGGCCGGTGAGGCGCGAGTGATAATCCTCGAGGCGGCTCTCGATGAAGTGGATGTCCTCGGTCACGTAGCTTTCGCTACCGGACTTGTAGGGCAGGAAGGACTCGATGATGTCCTGGGCCACGCTCGGTCCCATCAGCCCGGACAGGTTGGCTTCCAGGCGATCGCGCAAGCGACGCAGCGCATAAGGGCGGCTTTCGTCGAACGGCAGATGCAGGTCGCGCAGGGCCTGTTCGACTTCACGCTGGGCGGTCTTGGCACCCAGCGGTTTGGCCAGCTGGGTGGCGAATTCCTGGGGCGACAGCGCCAGCAGCTCCCGGCGCTGTGGGCGACGCACGTTGTCCACGGCGCAGGCTTCCGCGGCGCTGTCCTCTTCCGGGCTCGAGTCGGTGAACACCGAGACCAGGGTGAACACCAGCACGTTGGTGGCCAGCGAGGCGATGGCCGCCATGTGCCAACTGCTGTCATCCAGCACGTAGACCAGGTCCAGAATCGGCACGTAGAGGCCGGGCAGGGTGCCCAGCAGCGGCATCAGCATGCTGACCGACCACACGCCGATGCCCGCCAGCAGACCGGCGATGAAGCCGCGGCGGTTGGCGGTCGGCCAATACAGTACCGAGAGCACGCCGGGCAGGAACTGCAGGGTGGCGACGAAGGACACGATGCCCAGGTTGGCCAGATCCTGCTGGGCGTCGAGCAGGTTATAGAAGCCGTAGCTGGCGAGGATGATGGCGACGATCAGCGCGCGGCGCGTCCATTTCAGCCAGCGGTAGATATTGCCCTCGGCCGGTGGCTGGTAGAGCGGCAGCACCACGTGGTTGAGCAGCATGCCCGACAGCGCCAGGGTGGTGACGATGATCAGGCCGCTGGAGGCGGACAGACCGCCGATGTAGGCGATCAGCGCCAGGGTCGGGCTGTCCACGGCGATGCCCAGGCCGAGGGTGAAGTACTCCGGGCTGGTGGTCGAGCCCAGGCGCAGGCTGGCCCAGAGAATCAGCGGCACGGCCAGGCTCATCAGCAGCAGGAACAGCGGCAGGCCCCAGCTGGCACTGACCAGAGCGCGCGGGTTGAGGTTCTCGGTGAAGGTCATGTGGTACATGTGCGGCATGACGATGGCCGAGGCGAAGAACACCAGCAGCAGGGTGCGCCACGGGCCTTCCTGCAACGGCGTGTGCAGGCTGGCCAGCGCCGCCTGGTTGAGCACCAGCCATTGCTCCAGCTCGCGCGGGCCGTCGAATACCGCGTACAGCGCATACAGACCGATGGCGCCCATGGCCAGCAGCTTGACCACCGACTCGAAGGCGATGGCGAACACCAGGCCTTCGTGCTTTTCCCGGGTCGCCAGGTGGCGGGCGCCGAACAGGATGGTGACCAGAATGAACAGGCCGCAGAACGCCAGGGCGATCTGTGGCTGCACCGGTTCCCGGGTGAGGATGCCGATCGCATCGGTGACCGCCTGGATCTGCAGGGCCAGCAGCGGCAGCACGGCGATCAGCATGCACAGCGTGCTCAGCGCGCCGGCCCAGGTGCTGCGAAAGCGAAACGCGAACAGATCGGCCAGCGACGACAGCTGATAGGTACGGGTGATGCGCAGGATGGGGTAGAGCAGCACCGGCGCCAGCAGGAATGCCCCGGTCACGCCCAGGTAGCTGGCCAGGAAGCCGTAGCCGTACTGGTAGGCCAGGCCGACGGTGCCGTAGAAGGCCCAGGCGCTGGCGTACACGCCCAGCGACAGGGTATAGGTCAGCGGGTGACGAATCAGCCGGCGCGGAATCAGGCCGCGGTCAGCGCACCAGGCGACACTGAACAACACGAGCAGGTAGGCGGCGCTGACCGCCATCAACCCGCTGAGGCTAAAGCTCGTCGGCATCACGTTGGCTCTGCGAGTGGAGGTGAACGGCGGTGGGCGGGCGACCCCGCATCAGGTCAGAGCTCGTCTGCATCGCGCTGGCTCTGCAGGATGAAGGTCACCACGATGAGGATCAGCCACAGCATGTAAGGCCGGTACCAGGCGCCGTTGGGGTCGATCCACCAGTCCATGATGGCGGGCGAGAACAGGTAGATGCCCACTACCAGGATCAGAACCAATCGATAGATATACATGCCGCGTCTCGCTACTGAGTGTGCCGATGGTAACGGAAGCGCACTGCGCTGGCTAAGGTGCTGTTATGGTGCGTGATGTTCGTTGTGGGGCGTGGCATGCCCCATGCTGGGGCCAAGTCTTCGCCGAGCTGTTCGCTGTGCCGCCTCAGGCCGGCGCTGGCACAAGTCTTGCGCCGTTATCTCCATCGCCCAGGCTTGCAGGAGGCCCGCCGTGTCGATTCATGTCGCGTTGCACCACGTTACTCATTATCGCTACGACCGTGCCGTCAATCTGGGGCCACAGATCATTCGCTTGCGCCCGGCCCCCCACAGCCGCACGCGGATCCTTTCCTACTCCCTGAGCGTCGAGCCGGGTGAGCACTTCATCAACTGGCAGCAGGACCCCCAGGGCAACTACCTGGCGCGCCTGGTATTCCCGGAAAAGACCCGCGAGTTGCGCGTCGAGGTGGATCTGGTCGCCGAGATGGCGGTGTTCAACCCGTTCGACTTCTTCCTCGAGCCCTATGCCGAGCAGATTCCCCTGACCTACACCGCCGGCGAGCAGCGCGAGCTGGCGCCGTATCTGGTCAGGCTGCCGGGCGAGGCGCGCTTCAACGAGTATCTGGCGAGCATCGACCGTACGCCAAAGGCCAGTGTGGATTTCCTGGTCGCCCTGAATCAGCGTCTGGCCGCCGATATCGATTATCTGATCCGCATGGAGCCGGGCGTGCAGACGCCCGAGCAGACCCTGGTCAATGCTTCGGGCTCGTGCCGTGATTCATCCTGGCTGCTGGTCCAGCTGTTCCGTCACCTGGGCCTGGCCGCACGTTTCGTGTCCGGCTATCTGATTCAGCTCAGTGCCGACGTCAAATCCCTGGATGGCCCGTCGGGCACCGAGGTGGATTTCACCGACCTGCACGCCTGGTGCGAAGTGTACCTGCCAGGCGCCGGCTGGATCGGCCTCGACCCCACCAGCGGGCTGTTCGCCGGTGAAGGTCACATTCCCCTGGCCTGTAGCCCGGAGCCCTCGTCGGCAGCGCCGATCAGCGGGGCGGTGGACGACTGCGAAAGCGAGTTCAGCCATGAGATGCGCGTGGAGCGTATCTGGGAAGCGCCGCGGGTCACCAAACCCTACACCGACAACCAATGGCGCGACATCGTCGACCTGGGCCGCCGTGTCGACGACGACCTGCAGGCCGCCGACGTACGCCTGACCATGGGCGGCGAGCCAACCTTCGTCGCCCTCGATTACCCGGATGACGCTGAATGGAACACCGCGGCTCTGGGGCCGAACAAGCGCCGTTTGGCCACGGATCTGTTCCTGCGCCTGCGTGAGCACTACGCGCCAACTGCCCTGGTGCATTTCGGCCAGGGCAAGTGGTACCCGGGCGAGCAGCTGCCGCGCTGGTCGCTGAATGCCTTCTGGCGCCGCGATGGTCAGCCGGTCTGGCGTAACGCCGAGCTGCTGGCCGATGAAGGGCGCGACTATGGCGCCGATGCCGACACGGCCGCGCGCTTTCTCGCCAACCTGGCCGAGCGCCTGGGCGTCGATGCGGCTCACCGCTTTCCGGCTTTCGAAGACGGTCTCTATTACCTGTGGCGTGAGGGGCGTTTGCCCGACAACGTTTCTCCTGAAGACGCCCGCCTGGCCGACCCACTGGAGCGCGAGCGCCTGCGCCGGGTATTCGAGCAGGGCCTCGATCGGGTGATCGGGCATGTCCTGCCGCTGGCCCGCGATACCCGCCGTGCTGGCTGGCGCAGTGGCTCCTGGTACCTGCGCGATGAGTATTGCCGTCTGGTACCCGGCGATTCGGCCCTGGGCTATCGCCTGCCGCTGGATTCCCTGCCCTGGGTCAAAGCCGAGGAATTCCCCTACGTGACGCCAGCGGACCCGTCTCAGGTGTTCGCGCCGCTGCCGGCCTCCGCCGAGTTGCAGTACCAGGCGCGCGGCGTCTGGAATGGCAGCCGAGGCAATGCGCCAGCCAAACCCAAACGCGGTCAGTCGGCAGCCGACGTGGTGCGCACGGCATTGTGCGCCGAGCCTCGCGATGGCCGGCTGTACCTGTTCATGCCGCCGCTGAGTGACCTCGAGGATTACCTGGAGCTGGCCGCCGCCATCGAGGACACCGCTGCCGAACTGGATTGCCCGGTGCTCCTCGAGGGGTACGAGCCGCCTAACGACCCGCGACTGCAGTTCTTCCGGGTGACCCCGGACCCTGGCGTGATCGAGGTGAATATCCACCCGGCGGCCAGTTGGGACGAGCTGGTCGAACGCACCGAGTTCCTCTATGAACAGGCGCGTCAGTGCCGCCTGAGCAGCGAGAAGTTCATGATCGATGGCCGCCACACCGGTACCGGCGGCGGCAACCACTTCGTTCTCGGTGGCGCCACACCTGTGGATTCGCCCTTCCTGCGCCGCCCCGATCTGCTGCGCAGCCTGATCAGCTACTGGCACAATCACCCGTCGTTGTCCTATTTGTTCTCCGGGTTGTTCATCGGTCCGACCTCCCAGGCGCCCCGGGTCGACGAGGCGCGCAACGATGCCCTCTACGAGCTGGAAATCGCCTTCGCACAGATGCCCGAGCCCGGTCGCGAGTGCCCGCCGTGGCTGGTCGACCGCCTGCTGCGCAATCTGCTGGTCGATGTCTCCGGCAATACCCACCGTGCCGAGTTCTGCATCGACAAGTTGTATTCCCCGGATTCGGCCTCCGGGCGTCTTGGTCTGCTCGAGCTGCGTGCCTTCGAAATGCCGCCGCACGCGCAGATGAGCCTGGCCCAGCAGTTGTTGCTGCGGGCGCTGATCGCGCGGTTCTGGAAGGAGCCTTACCGGCCCGCACGCCTGGTGCGCTGGGGTACCGAACTGCATGACCGCTTCTTGCTGTCGCACTTCGTCGAGCAGGATTTTGCCGATGTGCTGCAGGAACTGACCACCTTCGGTTACCGCCTGCGCGCCGACTGGTTCGCACCGCATTTCGAGTTTCGCTTCCCCAAGGCCGGCGACTTCAACGTCAAGGGCATCGATCTGGAGCTGCGTCAGGCGCTGGAGCCCTGGCATGTGCTGGGCGAAGAGGGCGCGGTGGGCGGTACGGTGCGTTATGTCGACTCGTCCCTCGAGCGGATGCAGGTCAAGGTCAATGGCCTGACCCCGGATCGTTACGTGTTGACCTGCAATGGCGTGCCGGTCCCGCTGCGAGCGACCGGCAAGGTCGGTGAGTTCGTCGCCGGGGTGCGCTTCCGTGCCTGGCAGCCCGCGGCCTGTCTGCAGCCGACCATCGGCGTGCATGCGCCGCTGATTTTCGACCTGGTGGATACCTGGATGAACCGCTCCATCGGCGGATGCCAGTATCATGTCGCCCATCCCGGTGGGCGAAACTATGACAGCCTGCCGGTGAACGCCTATGAGGCGGAAAGCCGGCGCCTGGCACGCTTCTTCCGCCTTGGGCATAGCCCGGGTAAACGGGCGGCGCTGACGCCAAGCAGTAATCAGGAGTTGCCAACGACCCTGGATCTGCGCCGCATCTGAGAACCTGCGCAACGTCGGCTGCGCGCCGACGCTGCGGCGTTAAAAACAGCTCAGGAGTGCGCATGTACACCAGTACACTCCGCTTCCTGGCCTGTTTTTGGGGGCGCCAAGCCCTTGCCGTGCTCTAGCTCGCGCGATGTTGAGTGGGTTCTACTGGCGCAGGTTATGCTTTCACCGTGCAACGCCTACGCTAAGCCAACGACAAGACGTCACCAAGAATCACCGAGACATTGATGCCTGACCTGCTCGCCGATTACCCGTCCAACGATGGGGCCTACGATGAACTGCTCGATGCCAGCGGGCAGGTTCGCCCGCATTGGCGCAGGCTGCTGACCCAACTGCAGCGCAGCCGCCCGGCACAGCTGCAGCAGCGTCAGGCCATGCTGACCCGACAGATTCAGGAGAACGGCGTTACCTACAACGTGTACGCCGATCCCGATGGTGCGGATCGCCCCTGGGAACTGGACCTGCTGCCCAATCTGATTCCCGCGGCCGAGTGGCAGACCATCGCTGCCGGCGTGGCCCAGCGTGCGGCGTTGCTCGACAAGGTACTGGCCGACCTTTACGGCCCTCAACAGCTACTGGCCGACGGCCTGCTGCCGCCGGAGCTGGTCTTCGGCCACGAGAACTTTCTCTGGCCCTGCCAGGGCTTGCAGCCGCCAGGCGGTACCTTCCTGCATGTGTATGCCGTGGATCTGGCGAGGGCGCCCGATGGCCGCTGGTGGGTCACGGCCGATCGTACCCAGGCGCCCTCCGGGGCGGGCTACGCTCTGGAAAACCGGCAAATCGTTTCCCGCGCCTTCCCCGAGCTGTACCGGGACCTGGGCGTGCAGTACCTGGCGGGGTTCTTCCGCACCCTGCAGGACACCCTGGCGCGTCAGGCGCCCGCCGATGGCGAGACGCCGCTGGTGGTGGTGCTGACACCCGGGCGATTCAACGAGAGCTATTTCGAACACCTGTACCTGGCCCGTCAGCTCGGTTATCCGCTGGTCGAAGGCAGCGACCTGACCGTGCGCGACGCCACCCTGTACCTCAAGACCCTGGCGGGGTTGCGCCGCGTACATGCGGTGCTGCGCCGTCTCGACGACGATTTCTGCGACCCCCTCGAACTGCGTACCGACTCCGCACTGGGCGTGCCCGGCCTGCTGGAGGCGGTGCGTCAGGGCCGCGTGCTGGTCGCCAACGCGCTCGGTAGCGGTGTGCTGGAAGCGCCCGGGCTGCCAGGCTTTCTGCCGGCGATCAGCGAGAAGCTGCTGGGTGAGCCGCTGCTGCTGCCGAGCATCGCCAGTTGGTGGTGCGGCGAGCCACCGGTATTGGAGCAAGCCCTGGAAAAACTCCCCGAGCTGCTTATCCGGCCGAGCTTCCCATCGCAGAGCTTCACCCCGGTATTCGGCCGTGATCTGGATGCCGCGCAGCGTGCCGAGCTGACTGCAAGGCTGCGGCTGCGCCCTTATGCCTATGTCGCTCAGGCGCTGGCGCAACTGTCCCAGGCACCGGTCTGGCAGGGTGAGGGCAAGCTGCAATCCCGTGCCATCGGCATGCGCGTGTTCGCCGTGGCCAGTGCCGACGGCTACCGGGTGATGGCGGGCGGCTTGACCCGCGTGGCCGCGGAAGCCGACGCCGAGGTGGTGTCGATGCAGCGTGGCGGTGCCAGCAAGGACACCTGGGTGCTTGGCGAGCGCCACGGCCCCGGTGAACCGTGGCAGGGTATGCGCCCGCTGGGCGCAGCCGATCTGGTGCGCAGCGACCCCTATCTGCCGTCACGGGTGGTGGAAAACCTGTTCTGGTTCGGTCGCTACAGCGAGCGCTGTGAGGACAGCGCGCGGCTGCTGCGCATCATGCTCGGTCGTTACGTCGATGACGATGATGACCCGCAGGCTCTGGAGGCGGCGCTGGATCTTGGCGAAAGCCTCGGCCTGTTGCCCGATGAGGAGCACGGCGCTCTGGATGCCCGGCTGCTGGAGGCGGTGCTCGGTGCCGAATGGCCAGCCAGCCTGCGCATCAATCTGCAACGCCTGCAATGGACCGCCGGCAGCGTGCGCGGCAAGCTTTCCCAGGCCAACTGGCAGGCGCTGGTGGAGCTGCAACGCGATGCGCAGAATCTGGAGGCCCGTGGCGGCGATTTTGGCCAGTTACTGGATTTTCTCAATCGCCTGCTGATGTCACTGGCGGCGCTCTCCGGCTTTGCGCTGGACGACATGACCCGTGACGATGGCTGGCGTTTCCTGATGATCGGCCGCTGCATCGAACGCCTGCAGTTTCTCTGTGACAGCGTCGGCGGCTTCCTGCGCAGCAGCAAGCCGGATGATCAGTCGGCGCTCGAGTGGTTGCTGGAACTGGGTAACAGCAGCATCACCTACCGCACGCGCTACATGGCCTCGGCACAGCTGATTCCGGTACTCGACCTGCTGCTGCTCGATGAGCAGAACCCCCACGCGGTGCTGTTCCAGGTGCGCACGCTGTTGCGCTCTCTGGAGCGCCTGGCCGAACGCTTCCATCTGTCCGAGGCGCCGGCACTGTCACGGCTCGAGCGGCAATTGAGCGCCGTCGACCTGCGCAGCCTGGAAAATCCGCTGTTCGGCGCCCGTGGCGTTCGCGCGGTACTCGATGGCCTGGCCGATCTGCTCGAGGCCATCGGCCAGGCATCCGGCCAGGCATCGGATGAACTGGGCCTGCGCTTTTTCGTGCACGTTGCCGCCAGTCAGGGAACCCGGTCGTCATGAGTGCTCGTTATCAGGTGTTGCACGACACCCATTATCGTTATGCCTCGCCAGTGTCCCTGGCCCAGCAGCTGGCCCATCTGTGGCCGCGTGACTGTGCCTGGCAGCGCTGCGAGGAGCGCCATCTGCAGATCACCCCGCAGCCCTGTCAGCGCCACGATATCGTCGATGTATTCGGCAATCCGTTGACCCGCCTGGCCTTCGAGCGGCCCCACGACGCGCTGAAGGTCTGCGCCAGACTGAATGTCGAAGTGCTGCCGCGGGCGTATCTCGATCTGCAGGACTCGCCGTCCTGGGAATCCGCCTGTGAGGCCCTGGGGTATCGGGGGCAGCCGTGGGATGCGCAGTTGCTGGACGCTACCCGCTACCGTTTCCAGTCACCCTACGTGCGTCTGAAGCGCGCCTTCAGCCTGTTCGCCGACGATTGCTTCCTGCCCGAGCAGCCGCTGCTGCTCTCGGTGCGCGTGCTGATGCAGAAGATCTTCGACGAGTTCACCTTCGATGCCGAAGCCACGCAGGTGGCGACGCCGCTGCTCAAGGTGCTCGAGGAGCGGCGCGGGGTCTGTCAGGACTTCGCCCACTTGATGCTCGCCTGCCTGCGTTCACGGGGCCTGGCGGCACGTTACGTCAGCGGCTACCTGCTCACCCAGCCGCCACCCGGCCAGCCGCGTCTGATCGGCGCCGATGCCTCGCATGCCTGGGTGTCGGTGTATTGCCCGCGCAACGGTTGGGTGGATTTCGACCCGACCAACAACATCCTGCCGGCGCTGGAGCACATTACCCTGGCCTGGGGCCGCGACTTTTCCGATGTTTCCCCGTTGCGCGGGGTGATTCTCGGAGGGGGCGATCATGATCCCGAGGTGCAGGTCACGGTCATGCCGTTACCGGCGAACTGAGTACGCCAGCCTGCCGAATGGCGGGCTGCGGGACTCAGCCGAGAATCACGCGAATGACCGCGATCAGCTGGAAGGCACAGAAGAAGCCCAGGGCGATGCGCATCGGCTTGGACAGATTGCTGCCCAGGCTTTCGCGTAGCGGTTGAAGCATGAAGCTGGGTGTCAGCGCCAGGCCAATCACCAGCGACACCACGGCGAACATCGAGAAGAACTCGCTGCTCATGGGCGGTACGCCCGATGTGAAGCCATACAGCAGGCAACCGATGGCCACGGCGAAGAAGGCCGCGGAAATCAGGCGCTCCTTGGGTGTCCAGGAGGAAAAGTTCACAGGCGTGCGCTCCACAGGCGAAATCGATGGGGCGCAGTATAAGGAATGGCGCGTTTCAGGGCAGTAGTCAGAAACAAACAACTGTTACCCCCAGCCTGCGGTTGAGCCAGCGAAACCCGGGGCATGATCTGCCAGGCTCCATCCGCGCGGCCAGCATCGGGGTTAGAGCATCCCGGCCTTTTTCCAGGCCAGGTAGCGGTTGACCAGTTCGGGGCCGAGTTCGCCAGGGCGGGCGTCCAGCACCGGGACGTTGTGAGCGGCCAGGCGCTCGTGCAGGGTGTTGCGTGCGTTGAGGTAATCCACGGCACCGCAGTAGTTCAAGGCCGACTCGTAGTCGCGCACCTGGGTATGTCGAAGGCTGTCGAGCACTTCCTCGCGCAGGCTGGCGATCAGCACCCGGTGCCGGCGCTCCAGGCGTTTCACCGCGCCCAGCAACTCCTCGTCGTCTTCGTCGCGCAGGTTGGTGATCAGCACCACCAGGGCGCGCCGGCTCTGGCGGCTGAGCAAGGTATCCGCAGCAGCGGCGTAGTCAGCCGGACGCTGGGTGCTCTGCAGGTCGTAGACGGCGTTGAGCAGCACATTGACCTGAGCCTGGCCCTTGACCGGTGCCAGGTAGCGGCTTTGCTCGCCAGCGAAGGTCATCAGCCCCACTGCGTCTCCCTGGCGCAGGGCCACGTAGCTGAGCAGCAGACTGGCGTTGAGGGCGTGGTCGAAATGCGACAGCTCGCCGTCCTGGCTGCGCATGCGCCGGCCACAGTCGATCAGGAACAGAATCTGCTGGTCACGTTCGTCCTGATACTCACGGGCGATGGGCGTGCGCTTGCGGGCAGTGGCCTTCCAGTCGATCTGCCGCAGGGTATCGCCATCGCGGAATTCGCGTAGCTGATGGAATTCCTGCCCAAGACCACGACGCTGCTGCTGGCGCACGCCCAGTTGGGCGACCCAGTCGTCCACGGCCATCAGTTGAGCGCCGTACAGGCGGGCGAAATCCGGGTAGACGCGTGCTTCGTCGCGCACGTCCAGATAGCGCCGCGACTGCCACAGACGCAGCGGGCTGGGCAGGCTGACTTCGCAGCGTGGAAAGACGAAATGACCACGCAGCAGCGGGCGCACCCGGTAGCTGAAGGTGGTCTGTTCGCCCGGACGCAGTTCGACCTGTTGCGGCAGATGCTCGACAGCCATGTCCTGCGGGACATGGTCGAATACCTGGATGTGCAGGGCACGCGGGTAGGCGTGATGGACGGTCAGTTGTACATCGCTCCAGCGTCCCAGTGGCAGGTTGCCCGGCAGGTGCCGCTGCAGACGAGGCGACGCCTGGCGGTACAGGCGCAGGGCGTCGATCAGCGCGGCGCCGGCGAGGACCAGCAAGGCTCCCCACCAGAGCGCGACGAGGCGTTCCGGCACCGCGATGGACAGGGCATCCAGCGCGCCGAGTACGATGGCGACCACCAGCAGCCCGGCCAGCAGGCGGAGCAGGAGGGAGGAGGGCTTCATGCCGCGCTATCCAGGATCGAGGCGTTCATAGACGGGGTGCGGGAACCTGATCGAGCAGTTGCAGCAGAACCTGATCGATGGACAGCCCTTCGATATCCAGCTCCGGCGACAGGCGCACGCGGTGGCGCAATACGGCCAGGGCGCAGCCCTTGATGTCATCGGGCAGCACGAAGTCGCCGCCACGCAGCAGGGCGCGCGCGCGGGCGCCGCGTACCAGGGCGATGGACGCGCGCGGACCGGCGCCGATGGCCAGGCCCGGCCAGCTGCGGGTCGCGCGGGCCAGGCGCACGGCGTAGTCGAGTACCTGTTCGTCCAGCGGCAGATCACCGGCGATCTTCTGCATGATCAGCACGTCCTTGGCCTGCAGCAGCGTGCGCAGGGGCGTGACTTCGAGCATGTCGGCCTTGGTCGAGCGCGATACCTGACGCACCATGCTCAACTCTTCGTCCTGCTCGGGGTAATCCATGTGCAGCTTGAGCATGAAACGGTCGAGTTCGGCTTCCGGCAGCGGGTAGGTGCCTTCCTGTTCGATGGGGTTCTGGGTGGCCAGCACCATGAACGGCAGCGGCACCGCCAGCGGACGGCCTTCCAGGGTCACCTGACGCTCCTGCATGACCTCCAGCAGGGCGGCCTGGGTCTTGGCCGGAGCACGGTTGATCTCGTCGGCGAGCAGCAGGTTGGTGAAGATCGGCCCCTTGCGCAGCTTGAACTGTTCGCTCTGCAGGTCGTACACGGCATGGCCGGTGATGTCGCTGGGCATCAGGTCCGGGGTGAACTGGATACGTGCGAATTCACCGCCGAAGCAGCGGGCCAGAGCCCGCACCAGCAGGGTCTTGCCGAGCCCCGGCACGCCTTCGAGCAGTACGTGACCGCCAGCGATCAGCGCGGTGAGCACATCATCGATGACCGCCGTCTGGCCGATCACCGCTTTCTGCAACTCCTGGCGCAAGGCCTGGGCCAACTGGCTGGCACGCTGACGCTGCTGGGCGATATTGCTTGCGGCTGGTGCGGCTGTGGTGCTGGCAGGCTCGCTGATCGGACTGCTCGGCTGGTCGGGCGTATGTTCGCTCATAGGGCATTCCTGAGTGTTTGCAGGTGGGCGACCTGTCGGGTGAAGTCGCTGGCGGAAAGGCGTTTCTTGCTCAGCGGGCGCATGGCCTGGCTGATGGCTGCGGAAGGCTGGCGGCTGAGGCGGCCGAGAATCTGCCACTGATCGGCGACGCCGAGCCGCTCGAAGCCGGGGTGCCGGCGCCGGGCGCGGCGCAGGATGTCCTGCTGCAGGTTGTTCAGCAGGCGCTGCTGGCCACCGTGACGAAGCAGGAAGTCGGCTGCGCCGCGCAGGTGTTCCTGCAGTTGCCTGCGGCTCGCCGGTTGCGGCTGCAACAGCGGGCCACGACGCTGGCCGACGTGCCACAGCCCCAGGAGCAGCAACAGGCCGAGGGCCAGCAGAGCCGGAGTGAAATGGCGCTGCAAGAGGGTCAGCAGGTTGTCGCGGTCGGCGTTGTAGACCAGGGTCACCGCACTGTCCTGGCTGAGGTACCAGAGCAGCCAGGCGTTGTCGTAATCGGCCAGGTTGGCGTTCTGCCAGATCCAGGCGTCGGTGACGATGCTGATCAGCCCTTCGCCGTGATAAATCTGCAGCAGGTGAGTGGCTTCGCCGCTGTTGGCCCAGACATGGGCAAGGTTGTTGGCGTCGTAGAGATGGAAGTCGGTATCGAAATCGACATAGGCGGGTGCCTGCTCGTTCTCCAGATACAGCTTGGTCAGCTCCGGATAAGCATCCGTCGGCTCTTGCTGGCTTTCATCGTTGGCCGAGGCCGCGGTTTCCTCTTCGGCAGCGCTGTCCGCTTGTTCCTCGTCTTCGTCGAGTTTCTCGACCGGGTATTGCTGCACGCTCAAGGCGTCGAGCAGCAGGTCGCCGCTCTTGCCTTTCTCTTCGTCCCACATGCGTTCGGCGATGAACAGCAGGTGACCCCCCTGGGCTGCCCACTGCAGCAGGCGCTCGTTCTGCCGGGGCGTCAGGTTGCTGCGGTTACCGAGCAGCAGCAGGGTATGGCCGCGGCTGGGCAATTCGGCCAGGCCGGCGAGGTTGTCGGCGCGCGTCACGTCGAGGCCCTGTTTGCGCAGAAAGTGCTCGGCGGCCAGATAGGGGTTGGCGCGTGCTTCCGGTGACGGCCCGTGGCTCACTACGTCTTCGTAGGGCTCGGCATGCCTCAACAGATAGGCGCCGAGCAGGCCAAGGCCCAGTACCAGCAGGGCGCCGATGACGAAACGCGCGGTGCGGTTCATGACCGACCACCGTGTTCGATCAGGCGTCGCCAGTCATTGCACAGCGCCGGGCGCGCCTCGGTCGGCGGCAGGCGGTGACCGTAGGCGAGGTTCTGCCAGTGACGGGTCAGGGTCTGGCTGAAGTTGCTGAGCTCCGGATCGTCGAGGCCGTCGACCAGGGGCAGCACCTCGGCTTCGGTGTGAGAACCCTTGAGCGGCAACTTGTGGTCGTGGATCAGGCGGCTGAGCAGGGCGCGGTAGAGCAGGCCCAGGGCTGCCCGCGGGTCGTCCTGCCAGAGACGTTCGGCAGTGCTGGCGACATCGTCCGGCAGGCTCTGTGGCAGTACTTCCAGGCCGAACAGCTGGTCAGGTGACTGGTTTCTTTGCGGCATGCGCAGCCGAGTACCGCCAGCGAAGGTGCTCAGCCACTCGCGGTAGCGCCAGAGCACCAGCGCGACGATGCCGATCAGCAGCGCCCACAGCACGGCTTCGAAGAACAGCGCAATGCCTTTCAAGGCCGTCCAGCTTTCGAGCATCTCGAACAGGCTTTCCAGCGCTTTGCGGCTGTCTTCAGAGGGTTCCTCCTGCTTGGCTTCGTCGCCGAAGCGCCAGCGAGTCACCGTTTCGCGGTTCTCGAAGGGTGTTTCGTCGAGAATCGCCAGCACCGATTCGCGCGAGGCCTCGGTGCTCAGCGGCTGCGCGAGCATGCGCGGAGCCTGTGGGCCGTCCGGGTCTTCGCTGGGCAGCGGGCAGCTGTGCGAGGTATCTGCCAGGGCTGGCGTCGGCACGTTCAGCAACAGCATGCCGCAGCCCAGCAATAGTGCGTAGGCGACACCGGTGAGGCGCTGGCGCAGGCGGCGGAAGGTCAGTTCGATGTCCCAGCCTTCCAGGGCGGTGCGACGGTTCAGGTACAGGCTGAAGCCGCAGGCGACGTAGATCGGTTCCCAGAGAATCAGCAACAGCACGTAGGCCAGGTTGGAGAGGTGCTCCAGCCAGAACCAGTCGCTGGTATCGCCATTGATCAGGCTCTGCCAGTCCCACTCGGTGGATACCTGGGTGGGGATCAGCAAATACACCAGGCTGCCCAGCCCGACCCACAGGGCCGTCTCGAGGTGTATGCCAACCACGGTCAGCCAGGTCGCTGCGCCGGCATCGCGTTGCGCCAGTACGTTCAGGCGCTGGGTGCGCTCCTTGCCCTTCAGGCCTTCGAGCTGCAGCACCGGCAGGTCGAAGCTGCGCGACGGGCTGAGGCGTCGCCAGGTCAGGCTGGCCAGCAGCTGCGGTTTGAGCAGGCCGGGAAATGCCTTGAGCGCCTGCTTGAAGGTCGGCGTATCGCCAAACAGCGCGCGGGAGAGAATATATAGCGGTAGCCGTTCGTAGGCCGGCTTCAGCCACCAGAAAACCAATATGGCCCAGGTGGGGTACTGCCACAGCAGGGCACAGAGCAGGGCGAAAGTCGGCACGGTGACGGCTGCCCAGCTGGCCATCAGCAGGCTGCGATGACGACCGGCCATGAGGACGCCGAGATCGATGGCTTCCCAGGGCGTGCGCGGGCGGATCGCCACGCTGGCGTCAGTCAGGCGCATGCTGCCCCCTGCCGGCCAGGCACAGGTAAGCCAGGACCGATGCCCAGAGTCCGGCGCCCACCCAGTATTTGATATGGGGCGTGGTGAAGGTCATGGAGGACCAGTAGGCCTCGATGAACGCGGCGATCAGCAGGAACAGCGCCGCGCCGCCAAGCAGCCGTACCGCGCGCGTTGCGGCCAGGCGCAGGGCTTCGCCGCGGGGCAGGCGCCCGGGGGCGAGCAATGCCCAGCCGAGCTTGAGGCCCGCGGCGCCGGCCAGGGCGATGGCGGTCAATTCGAAGGCACCGTGGCCGATCACGAACGACCAGAAGGTTTCGCTGTAGCCCAGTTGCGTCAGGTAACCGGCCACGGCACCGATCATCAGGCCGTTGAACAGCAGGAAGAACAGGCTGCCGACCCCGAACAGCAGGCCGCTGGCGAAGGTCTGAAAGGCGATGCCGATGTTGTTCATGATGTAGTAGCCGAACATCATCCAGTCATCACCGGAGTCGCGCTCACCGAAGCGTCCGAGGCGCGAGGTATCGGGGTCGTACATGCTTTCCATCTCGCTGACGCGGCTGGGGTCCATGACGCTGTAGACGAGGTCGGGAAACAGGTAGACGAGGGTGCCCATGACGGCCAGGCTGCCGAAGAACAGCAGGCTGGCGATCGTCACCAGACGCCACTCTTCACGCACCAGACGTGGGAAACCGGCCAGCACGAAGCCGATCAGTTGCGGCCCTATGGCGCTGCGATGACGGTAGAACTGCTGATGGCCGCGTAGCGCCAGTTGCTGTAGCTCATCGATCAGGTGGTTGCTGTAACCGCGTTCCCTGGCCAGGGCCAGATGCTGGCACAGGCGCCGGTAGTCGGCGGCGAAGGTACGGCTTTTCTCCGCATCGGCTTTGCCTTTCTCCAGTCGCGCCAGTTGCTCGCTGAATGCCTGCCACTGTGGCTGGTGCCGAGATTCGAAAAGACTCTGCTTCATGTCGGCCCCAACAGGCTGCGGGCGATACCGTTGATCCTGCCTTCCGCCTGCTCGGCATCCACCTGCAGGGGCTCGGCGAGAATGGCAGCCAGCTCGGCGCGTCGGGCAGTCGACAGGCCTTCACCGCGTTCGGCGAAGGCGAGCATGGCGCGCTGCTCGGCGAAATCGAGGGGGAAGGGTGCACGCAACGCTTCGGCCTCGGGCAGATTGGGGCGCTCGATGGGCTGATCGCGGTAGACGACCAGCGTACCGGCGGCGATGTCACCGAGACGCTTGAAGGCGCGATTGCTCAGGCAACTGATGATGCCAAGCGTATAGGCGAATGGCAGCAGGTCGACGAAGCGCAGCAGGTTGCGGGTCAGCGAGGCCGGCCAGCCGATGGGTGTGCCATCGTCATGCACCACGCGCAGGCCGAGTAGCTGCTTGCCTGGCGAGCGGCCCTGGTTGAGCACTTCGAACAGCACCATGTACCACCAGGTCACCAGGAACAGCGCGATGGTCGCGATGCCCATGCCGAGTTGTCCGAACATGCCTAGCGTCAGGTAGACGACCGCGAGAATGGCGCCGCGGATCAGCAGGTCGATGGTAAAGGCCAGCGCCCGTGGTACCAGGCCTGCCGGGCGCAATGCCAGGTCGATGCCTTCCGGAGTTTCCACCTGATAGCGCGTGTCCAGCACCGGGTGCTGTTGTCGAGTGAGAGGGGAAATGGAGGAGGGCGGCATCGTCACGTCATATGAGCAAAGCCCGATGCTAGCCAGCAGCGAGGCAGGAAGCAACCTGGCCGCGAGAAACGCGGCCAGGTGAGAAGGTGCTTAGCGTGCGACCGGCAGTACGCCGAAGATGGTGCGATACAGCACGCCCATGGCCACGACGAACAGTGGCACGGTCCAGATCAGACCGATGAACACGGGGATTGCGCTGATGGCAACGATCAGGCCCAGCAGCAGGAACAGGCCGAAGACCTTGAACCAGTGCTGAGTGATGGCCTTGCGCGAAGCTTCCATGGCTTGCCAGGGCGACAGGCCGCGCTCGACGACCAGCGGAATGGCCAGCATGTAGGCGACCGACAGGTAGATGCCCGGAATCAGCAGCAGGAGCATGCCGAGGTAGATAAGCAGCATCATCACGACCGCAACGATCAGCAGCGGCACGGTACGGCCGAAGTGGTTGAAAATCTCGTTGAAGCTGAACGGCTGGCCTGCCGCGCGACGAATGCCGATCATGCTCAGGCCGGCGATGAAGGGGTAGCTCACGGCGGAGGCGAGAATGGTCGTGACGATCTGACCGATGATGATCAGTGCCAGGTTTTCGCTGAACGCGGTGAAGATGCCCAGCACCGCACCGATCACGAACGAGGCGATGAATATCGCCACGTAGAAGATCAGGAAGCCACCGATGATGATGCCTTTGGTGCCCTTGGTCAGTTGCCAGGCTTCGCTGATCAGCGCGCCGATGCTGAAATCGTAGCCACGGCTCAGGGCCTGCTCGATGCTCGGCGCCTGGTCGCTATTGGACGTTTCCTGCAGTTGGCTGGTGGGAACGGCGTAGGGGTTCGTGGAGAGCGCGTCACTCATGATTCATCCTTGGCGAGTGTGAGTAAGATTGTTTCGTAATATTAATGGTGGAAGTGAGGGGCCACAAGCGCAAACGTCGCGTGGTTTCGCTCAGGGTGTGCGGCCGATCAAGCTTTCGAGGATGCGTTGCGGTTTGTGGTGAGGCGGTAACGAACCTAGACTGCGGCGTCCATTCGCCAAAGGAGCCCCCCGTGCCTTCCAGTCTGTTCTGGTATGACTACGAAACCACCGGTATCGACCCGCGCCGCGATCGTCCGCTGCAGGTCGCGGGTATCCGCACCGATGAACAGCTCAATGAAATAGAGGCGCCCCTCAACCTCTATTGCCAGCCCAGCGACGATATTCTGCCGCACCCAGCCGCCTGCATGATTACCGGCATCGGCCCGGAGCGACTGGCCAGTGAAGGGCTCGGCGAAGCCGAGTTCATGACTCGCATGCATGCCGAACTGGCGCGTCCCGGCACTTGTGGCGTGGGCTACAACAGCCTGCGTTTCGATGACGAGGTAACGCGCTACAGCCTGTACCGCAACTTCTTCGATCCCTATGCGCGGGAGTGGCAGGGTGGCAACAGCCGTTGGGATCTCATCGACATGGTGCGCACCGCCTATGCCTTGCGCCCGGAAGGCATCGAATGGCCCCAGGGTGAAAAGGGCGTCAGCCTGAAGTTGGAGCAACTGACCGCCGCCAATGGCATCGAGCATGGCCAGGCGCACGATGCGCTATCCGACGTGCGTGCGACCATCGCTCTCGCGCGGCTGGTGCGCGAGCGTCAGCCGAAACTCTACGATTATCTCTATGGGCTGCGCGGCAAGCAGCGGGTGCTCGATCAAGTGCGCCTGTTGCAGCCGATGGTGCACGTATCCGGGCGCTTTGCCGGCGCACGCCACTATCTGGGAATCGTGCTGCCGCTGGCCTGGCACCCGCGTAACCGCAATGCACTGATCGTCTGCGACCTGCACCTCGATACCACGCCGCTCCTCGACGAAGAGGGCGAAACGTTGCGTCGCCGTCTTTATACCCGGCGCGAGCAACTGGTCGAGGGCGAACTGCCGGTGCCGCTCAAACTCATCCATATAAACCGTTGTCCGGTAGTCGCGCCCTTGAGTGTGCTGCGTCCGGAAGATTGCCAGCGGCTGCAGTTGGACAAGGCCGACTACCAGGCTCGCGCGCAGCGCCTGATCGATAGCCAGGCCGAATGGCAGGACAAATTGCCGCAGGTATACGAAGAGGAAAGTTTTGCTGCTGTGAGCGATCCGGAACAACAGTTGTATGACGGTTTTATCGGTGATCGTGACCGTCGACTGTGCGAGCAGGTTCGCACTTGCGATCCGCAACAGTTGGGCGCACAGGGCTGGCCTTTCGATGACCAGCGCTTACCTGAATTACTGTTTCGTTATCGGGCGCGAAACTTTCCTGCCACCTTGAATGGCGAGGAGCAAAAACGCTGGGAGGACTTCTGTCGTCAGCGCCTTACTCACGCAGAGTGGGGAGCCCCCAATACCTTGGCGAGTTTCGAGACGGACTTGGCGCAATACCTGACCGGAGCGACAGATGCACAGCGAGTGATATTGGAGGCGTGGGGCGCTCATGCACGGCATTTGCGTCAGCGTTATGCGCTGTAAATCAATTGGCCACTATCGAGATAAAAGACGGCGCAGGGGAATAGCTTCTGAGGCAGAGCAAGCCGGGCTGGCACCGAGTGCACTCGTGATGCCTTGTTTCTCGAACCAATAATAGCGCCCATAAAAAACGCCAGCATTGCTGGCGTTCTTCATGGACTCACAGCCCCGATCTGGTATCAGCCCAGCAGGGTTGCCCAGCCTTCGACCACGTCAGCGCCCCACTTGGCTTTCCACTCTTTCAGGGTCTTGTGGTTGCCACCTTTGGTTTCGATGACTTCGCCGGTGTTCGGGTTCTTGTACTGCTTAACTTTACGAGCACGCTTGCTGCCGGTCGGTGCAGCTTTGGCATTGCGCTGAGCCTTGCCAGCTTTGGCATCCGGATCCAGCAGCGCGATGATGTCACGCAGCGACTTCTGGTATTCACCCATCAGGGTGCGCAGCTTGCCTTCGAACTCCAGCTCTTTCTTCAGCTTGTCGTCTTGCGACAGATTCTTAAGACGCTCTTGCAGTTCTTTGATGTTTTCTTCGAGGGTACGGTATTCGGTGATCAAGGACATGTGTTTACCTTTAATGCAGGGAGTGGTGGCCAAGTGTTGCTTATAGTAGACATCGCTTAATTATAAGTAAACCGCTTTGTAGTGTAGAGACGTTCTTGCAGAAAATAAGTTGCAGCTGGCTACAGCGATTTACTGTTTTATTGACACTTGAAAACATGCGGGAATTAATCCGCTCGGCCAATTGGCCAACGCGTTTGTTACGTGGCTTTGCATGGCTTTTTCTGCCGGTCGGTCGCTGATCGGACGTTGCGTGCACAGTCAGGCCTGTAGAGATACTGCAGTTTTTCGTTAGTCTGGCTAAAATGCGCGCCTTCGCTATTTCTCTGGAGTTGTTCATGCGCACTTTTCGGCTGGTCATCGCCTGCCCTGACCGTACTGGCATCGTCGCCAAGGTCAGTAACTTTCTGGCGACCTACAACGGCTGGATCACCGAGGCGAGCCACCACTCCGACACGCAGAGTGGCTGGTTCTTCATGCGTCATGAAATTCGTGCCGATTCGTTGCCCTTCGATCTCGATGGCTTCAATCAGGCGTTCTCGCCGATCGCCCGGGAATTCTCCATGGAGTGGCGGATCACCGATTCGGCGCAGAAGAAGCGTGTGGTGCTGATGGCCAGCCGCGAGTCCCACTGCCTGGCCGACCTGCTGCACCGCTGGCACAGCAACGAGCTCGACTGCGATATTCCCTGCGTGATCTCCAACCATGACGACCTGCGCAGCATGGTCGAGTGGCACGGCATTCCGTTCATCCACGTGCCGGTGGACCCGCAGAACAAGCAACCGGCCTTCGATGAGGTCGCACGCCTGGTGGAAGAGCACCGCGCCGATGCCATCGTGTTGGCTCGCTACATGCAGATCCTGCCGCCCAAATTGTGTCAGGACTATGCGCAGCGGGTGATCAACATTCACCACAGCTTCCTGCCTTCGTTCGTGGGTGCCAAGCCTTACCACCAGGCCTCGCTGCGAGGCGTCAAGCTGATTGGCGCGACCTCCCACTACGTGACCGAAGAGCTGGATGCCGGCCCGATCATCGAACAGGACGTGGTGCGCGTCAGCCATCGCGAGAGCATCGAAGAGATGGTGCGCCTCGGCAAGGACGTGGAAAAGATGGTGCTTTCCCGTGGTCTGCGCTATCACTTGGAAGATCGGGTGCTGGTACACAACAACAAGACCGTTGTGTTCGACTGATCCATTCGACCCGATGCTCGAATAAGGGAGTCCGTTCATGCTCAAGTCCGTGAAAGTGCGTGATTACATGACCCGTCACTTGGTCACCTTCCATGCCGACACCGATCTGTTCACGGCCATCAACCGATTGCTGGAACACCGTATTTCCGGCGCGCCGGTGGTTGACGATCACGATCGTCTGGTTGGCCTGTTGTCGGAGGGCGACTGCCTGCGGGGCATTCTTCAGGGGGCTTATTACGAGTCGACTGGCGGCACTATCGCTTCCTACATGACCACCAACGTTGAAACCACCTCGCCGGAAGCCGACATCATCGATGTGGCCGAACGCTTCCTGAAAGGACGGCGCCGACGTTTTCCGGTCATTGAAGGTGGCAAGCTGGTCGGTCAGATCAGCCGTCACGACGTGCTGCTGGCGGTCAAGGAGTTCGCCCAGCATGAACAGGGCCACCGGCGCGGCTGATCTCTCATGAGCGATGACACGCCTCGCCAACCCGGCACCGCAACGCCACCGCCGACCTTGGGTGAAGGTTGTGTGCGGCGTTACGATCCAGAGGCGTTGAGCGAAGAGGACGGCGCCGAGTTCGACGGTGCCGAGGCGTTGTGGAAGCGCTTGCAGCGTGAGCGTGATGCTACGCCGGACAAGTAGGTCGGACATCGACGAACAAGGGCGCCATTGGCGCCCTTGTTGGTTTTCTGCGATCAGATGCGGAAGCTGCCGACCAGGTGGGTCAGGCGAGCGGCCTGCTGCTCCAGATCCGCGCAGGCGCGCAGGGTGGCCTGGAGGTTTTCCACGCCTTCCTGATTGAGGGTGTTGATTTCGGTGATGTCCATGTTCAGCGCCTCGATCACCGAGGTCTGTTCTTCCGTGGCGGTCGCCACCGACTGGTTCATGCCATCGATCTCGCCAATGCGCGTGGTCACGCTGCCCAGCCGCTCGCCGGCCTGATTGGCGACTGCCACGCTTTCCTCGCTGTAGCGCTGGCTCTCGGTCATGGTGGTGACCGATTCGCGTGAGCCGATCTGCAGTTCTTCGATCATCTTCTCGATTTCCTGGGCCGACTCCTGGGTGCGATGGGCGAGGTTGCGCACCTCGTCGGCGACCACCGCGAAACCGCGACCCGCCTCACCAGCGCGTGCCGCTTCGATGGCGGCGTTGAGGGCGAGCAGGTTGGTCTGCTGCGAAATACTCTTGATCACTTCGAGAATCTGCCCGATGTCCACGGTCTTGCCGTTGAGCATCTCGATCTTGGCACGGGCGTCGATGACCTTGGTCGACAGCTCGGTCATGGATCTGATGGCCTGCTGCACCACCTTGCCGCCATCCTCGGCTTGCAGGCGTGCGTCCGACGCCTGATTGGACGCGTCCGCGGCGTTGCGGGCGATCTCCTGGGCGGCGGCGCCGAGCTCGTTGATCGCCGCAGCCACGCTGTTGGTGCGGCTGGCCTGCTCGTCCGAATTGACGATGGACGAGTTCGACGCGTTGACCACCAGCTTGGCGACCTCGTTGACCTGGGCGGTGGCCGAGGACACCTCGCGAATGGACGCGTGGATACGTTCGACGAAGCGGTTGAACGAGCTGGCCAGGGCGCCGAATTCGTCGTTGGACTGGATGGCCAGGCGCTTGGTCAGGTCGCCTTCGCCACGGGCGATGTCTTCCATGGCCTTGCCCATGGTGGTCAGCGGCTGCATCAGCACGCGGATCAGCACGCCGAGCAGCGCAATGATCAACGCGACCGCGATCAGCGTGGCGATGGCCGCGGACAGGCGGAATTCATCCAGCTCGGCGTACGCCAGGTTCTTGTCGATGGAGAGGCCGACATACCATTGCACATCGGGCAGGCCCTGGACCGGGGCGAAGGTCAGCAGCCGGTCCTGGCCATCCTGTTCGACTTCGGTCAGCTTGCTGTCGAGGCCGATGCTAGTATTCGGATAGAGATCACGCAGGTTCTTCATCACCAGGTCGCCCTGGGGGTGGACCAGCACGGTACCGTCCTTGCTGACCAGGAACGCATAGCCCAGGTCGCCCAGCTCGATGGAGTTGATGATCTTCACCAGGGTATCCAGGCTGACGTCACCGCCGGTCATGCCGAACGCTTTGCCGTCGGGGCCGCGCACCGGGGCGATCGGCGAAATCACCAGGGAATTGGTGATCTGGTCGACGTAGGGCGCGGTGAGGACGGTACGGTTGGCCTGGGCGGTGTCCTTGTACCAGGGGCGAGTGCGCGGGTCGTAGCCGGCGGCCATCTGGGTCGGCGGGCTGGACAGGAAGCGGCCATCGCCTTGCAGGCCGATGTAGGTGGAGAGGAAGGCGCCTTTGTAGACCGGGCGCGAAATGACGTCTTGCAGGTTGCCGCTCGCGATGGCCAGCTCCAGGTTCTGGGCGAGGCTCTCGATCAGCAGGATACGCCCCGACAACCAGCTTTCGATATTGCCCGCCGCGGCGTCGCTGGCCTGACTCAGGTTGTTCTGGAGTGCCTGCTGGATGCTGCTACGCTGGCGGCTGTCGTTATAGAGGCTGAACAGGGCGAAGGCGACCGTTACCACCAGGGTGGCGGCCAGCAGAATCTTGTGGCTGAACTGCAGGTTTCTCGTCATGGCATCTTGCGTCCGGAAGTCACTGGAACCAGTCTTGGGGGCGTCGCCATCTGGCGAGTGGAGCGGGGCGGAGAATCGGCGAAGGCTGATCGGTCATAGCCCGGCGTTTATGTCGGCATCGAAGTAGCAAAGCTTTAGTCCAGAGGACGGAATCATGTCTTTGAATCAGCAGTTCATTTTGGGTGATGGCGGCGATGGCCAGGCAGTGGGCCAGTCGCTGCGTCTGGCCAACCGTCATGGCCTGATCGCGGGTGCAACGGGAACCGGCAAGACCGTGACCCTGCAGCGTCTGATCGAGAACTTCAGTGACGCAGGCGTCGCGGTTTTCGCCGCGGATGTGAAGGGCGATCTGTGTGGCCTCGGCGCCGCCGGGGCTCCTCAGGGAAAGGTCGCCGAACGTATCGCCAGCATGCCCTGGCTGGCGCACAGCCCGAGGGCCTATCCGGTCAGCCTGTGGGATGTGCATGGGCAGAGCGGTCATCCGCTGCGCACCACCCTGAGCGAAATGGGCCCGCTTCTGCTCGGCGCGCTGCTCGAACTCACCGACAGCCAGCAGGCGGCGCTGTATGCAGCGTTCAAGGTGGCCGATCGTGAAGGCCTGCTGCTGCTCGACCTGAAAGACCTCAAAGCCCTGCTGACTCATCTCAAGGAACAGCCGCAGGTGCTGGGCGCCGACAGCGCGCTGTTCACCAATACCTCCGCGCAGGCGTTGTTGCGGCGTTTGGCGAGCCTGGAACAGCAGGGTGGCGAGGCGCTTTTCGGTGAGCCGGCGCTGCAGCTCGAAGACATCCTGCAGCCGGATCGTGATGGTCGCGGGCGCATTCATCTGCTCGATGCCAGCCGCCTGGTTCACGAAGCGCCCAAGGTCTACGCGACCTTTCTGCTGTGGCTGCTGGCCGAGTTGTTCGAGCAGTTGCCCGAGCGCGGCGATGCGGACAAACCGGTTCTGGCGCTGTTCTTCGACGAGGCTCACCTGCTTTTCGCCGATACCCCGAAGGCCTTGCAGACGCGGCTGGAGCAGGTCGTGCGGCTGATTCGCTCCAAGGGCGTCGGTGTGTATTTCGTCACCCAGTCGCCGGGAGACCTGCCGGACGATGTGCTGGCGCAACTGGGGTTGCGTATTCAGCACGGCCTGCGGGCGTTCACCACCCGGGAACAGAAGGCGCTGCGCGCGGTGGCCGACGGCTTTCGTCCCAACCCGGCGTTCGACAGCCTTGCGGTGCTGACCGAGCTGGGGATCGGTGAGGCGCTGGTGGGGACCCTGGAGGATAAAGGCACGCCGGCGATGGTGCAGCGTGTCGCCATCGCCCCGCCGCAATCGCGTATCGGGCCATTGCAGGCAAGCGAGCGTGCAGATCTGATTCGCCAATCACCGCAGGCGGGGCGCTACGACAAGGCATTCGACCGGGAGTCGGCCTACGAGATCCTGACCGCCCGTGCAACCCAGGCGAGCGAGCAGGTGCAAGCGGGCAAGGCACCGCCGTCCACTGTCAGCGTGGCTGGCGAGTTCCTCGGCGGGTTGGCTGGTCAGGCAATGAAAAGCGCCATGCGTCAGGTCGCCAATCAACTCGGTCGGCAACTGGTTCGCGGTGTGCTGGGGTCTTTGCTGGGTGGCAAGTCCACGTCGAAGCGACGCTGAACACTGCACCGCCGGCGGCGTGCTCGGGCGCGCCAGCCGGCACCGGTCAGCGGGTCAGGCGCTTTCGGCTCTGGCTTCTTCCTTGCTGGACAAGTCCTTCTCGATCTTCTCGATTTCTTTATCGAATGCCTGATCGAGCAGGCTGGCTCGCTTGCGCCAAGGCTTGCGTTCCGGATCCGGTTGGGCGGCGTAAGTGATGACCTCTCCGCCGTATACATCCTTGTAACGCTGCGCCTGGCGCTCGAGTTCGGCGCGCAGTTCGTCTTTCGTCACGATAGTACCCATGGTTTCTGATAGGAGAAGGGCGACAACGCAAGACCGGGCGGTCTTGCTGATACGGTCGCCACATCTGTTTGAAGCGTTTGCCCCTACTAAAGTTCCGGCTATTGGCATCTAGCGAAGCTGGACGTCAGGAAGCAGCGGCTGATTATCGTCAACGTGCGGCGAAAGTCCAGCAAAGCCGCCGCGAGTTGTGACCCGGGTTGCGTCAGGCCAGCGTGCGGTACTGCAGGCTGAACGTCAGGCTGTGGCTCTGTCCCTCGTGCAACAACACCAGCCCTGGCCTGCCCGGCAGGTGGTGAGCATTGACCGGGTGGCTGACCGGCTCGAAGCAGAAGAACGGCTTTCGTTCCGGGCAGAACAGCAGGTACAGGTCACTGCCCGTGGCGCTGATCTCCAGAGCGTAGCCGGCGTCGGGCTGCAGAATGCGCGCCTGGCCGTTCCAGTCGATGAAGGCGTTGTCGGTATGCTGCGTCGGCAGATCACGCTCGTCGTTGAAGTCCCAATGTTCCGGCAGTTCGCTCAGTTGCGTCGGCAGGCTGTTCGCGTCGCAATTCCATACCTGCCCCGCGCGGGCTTGCAGGCGGGTAGCCGGCGTGCGCGGGAAATATGGGTGCAGGCCCAGCCCATGCCACATTGGCGCCTCGGCCATATGGGTGACCTGCAGCTGGATATCCAGGCGGCCTTCGTGCAGACGAATCCGTTGCTCTGCGACATAGGCGAACGGCGTCTGGCTTTCCAGGCGCAACAGGGCCGAGTCGTCGCTGTGCTCGATCACCTCCCAGGGTTGTTGCCAGGCACTGCCGTGGATCGGCAGTGCCGAGTTGTCGACATTGGCCTCTAGCGCGAGCCAGCCTTGCGGGTTGTCGAAACCGCCCTCGGTGATGCGGTTCGACCAGGGCGCCAGCGGGTAGCAACCGAGCTGGCGAGGCGTGCCGGCCTGCAGGGTTCCTTCATCGGCATGGCGCAGCAAGGCTTGACCGCCGTCCTTGACCGTCCAGTTGGCGATACTGCCGCCGGTTCGAGGTGCCAGCGTGAGTTGTGTGAGGCGATCCTGCAGATGCAATGTGTCGAGCGGCATAGTGCGGTACCTGTGCAGTTAACGAGTCATTTGCCGGAGATAAACGAAGAACGTGTCATCATACAACCGCCTGATATATGATGGAGTTTGACCATCCCAGACGATATCGATTGCTATGGAAAATCAGAACACGCCGCCACGTGCGCGCCGCAAGCACCGCAGCCTGGCTCAAGAACTGGTCGCGGAGCTGTCCGAGCGCATTCGCGATGGGGTGATCAAGCGTGGCGAAAAGTTGCCGACCGAGTCGGCGATCATGGAAGAGCAGGGCGTCAGCCGCACCGTCGTGCGTGAAGCCTTGTCGCGGTTGCAGGCTTCCGGCCTGGTGGAAACCCGCCATGGCATCGGCACCTTCGTTCTGGATACGCCCAATCCCGGTGGCTTTCGCATCGACCCCGCGACCATCGTCACGCTGCGTGAAGTGCTCGCCGTGCTCGAGCTGCGCATCAGCCTGGAAGTCGAGTCGGCTGGCCTGGCTGCGCAACGACGGACGCCCGAACAACTGGCGTCCATGCGTCAGGCTCTGGATGCGCTGAATGAAGGCGCGGCCCACGAGAGCGATGCGGTGTCGTCCGATTTCCAGTTTCACCTGCAGATCGCTCACGCCACTGGCAACCGCTACTTCACCGATATCATGAGCCATCTGGGTACCAGCATCATTCCGCGTACCCGGCTGAACTCGGCGCGCATCGCCCATGACGATCACGCCCATTACATGGCGCGCCTCGAGCGTGAGCATGAGCAGATCTTCGAAGCCATCGCCCGCCAGGACTCCGACGCCGCACGCGCCGCCATGCGCCTGCACCTGACCAACAGCCGCGAGCGGCTGCGTCAGGCCCACGAGGCCGCTGAAGTGGTCGTCAAGCAGGCCTGAGCCCTGCAAGGCAGAAACGGGCTGCAGAGCCAGCCTGTTTCTAACGCCGCAAAATCGATGCACAGCCGATCGCAGGCAGATGCTCAGGCGTCCTTGCGATAAGTCAGTAGAACGATCCCCGCCAGCACGATCGCGCCGCCGATCATCTGTATACCGCTCAATACCTGATCCAGCAGCAGCCAGCCGAACAGTAGCGTGGCGATGGGCTCCATGTTCATCACGGGCGCGTTCTTGGCCATGTTCAGGCGCGGCACGGTGACGAACAGCATGCAGAAGGCGATGCCGTAGAGCAGCACCAGTGCGCCCAGCGCGATCCAGCCGGTCTCGTTGCCCGGCAGCTTCATGCCGCCAGGGATCAGGTCGGCGCTGCCCGCCAGCGCCATGCTGCTGAACACGATCATCAACGTCAGCATGCTGCGCACCGAGCCGCGCAGGTTCGACAGCTTGTGGTCGGTGATCCACAGCGCGCAGGCGAATACGCAGGCGGCGAGGAACGACACGCTGACTCCGACCACCCATTCCGGGCCGGCCGGCTCGCTGGCGCTCAGGCGTGCGGGAAGATCCAGGGCGAACACCAGGCCAAGCAGAATCAGGCCCATGAGCATCACCGTGCGGCGCGTCGGTGCCGAGCCGCCCAGCGCCCAGGTGAGCAGGGCGAGCAGGATCGGGAAGGTATTGCCGATCAGCAACGCGAGCGCCACCGGAATGCGCGCCACGGCCGAGTACATGCAGATGCTCTGCGTGGCGATCAGCAGCCCCAGCAGCAGTTGCCAGCGCCAGGCACCCGGTGGCATCTGCAGCGCCTGGCGTTGCCAGAGCACGATGCCCAGCAGCACCAGCATGGTGACACCGGAACGACACAGGATCGCAAGCAGCAGGCCGGTGTCGTTGTCGAAAGCGATGCGTGCAGCGATGTGGTTGCCGGCGAAGGAGCATGCCAGCAGGGCCAGCAACAGCACGGCGATGTGGCGGGGAAACAGGGCAGGGGACGTCATGGCAGCAATTTCCGTATCGAGTTTAGCCTTGAGCGCCTGACGGTTTGGTGGCCGTTCTCGCCGCGCTAAAAAAAACGGCGGGTCGCGTATGCACGCGACCCGCCGCGGGTGTAGCAGTATCAGAGTACGACGCTAGGCAGCCACAGCGAAATTGCCGGGATGTAGGTCACCGCCATCAGCACCATGAACAGTGCAGCGTAGAACGGCAGCAGTGCTTTCACGGTGTTTTCGATGGTGACCTTGCCGATCGCCGCGCCGACGAACAGCACCGCACCCACTGGTGGCGTTATCAGCCCGATACCCAGGTTGACCAGCATGATCATCCCGAAGTGCACCGGATCGACACCGATCGACAGCACCACCGGCAACAGGATCGGGGTGAGGATCAGGATCAGCGGCGCCATGTCCATCACCGTGCCCAGAGCCAGCAGCATGAAGTTGATGCACATCAGGATCACGTAGCGGTTGTCCGAGATGGTCATGAACGCGGTGGTGATCTTCGACGGAATCTGCATCAGCGTCATGATGTAGCCGAAGCTGGCGGCGAAGGCGATCAGGATCATCACGATCGAGATCGTGCGTACCGTGCGATGCATCAGCTTGGGCAGGTCACGCCACTTGTAGTCACGGTAGATGAACATGGTGACGAAGAACGCCCACAGCACGGCGATGGCCGCCGACTCGGTGGCCGTGAAGATGCCGGAGATGATGCCGCCGAGGATGATCACCATGGTGAACAGGCCCCAGATGGCATCCATGCAGATCTTCAATGCCTGCTTCAGCGGGATGACTTCGCCTTTCGGGTAGTTGCGCTTCTTGGCGAAGAACATGCACAGACCCATCATCACGGCGCTGAGCAGCAGGCCCGGGCCAATGCCGGCGATGAACAGCGAGGCGATGGAGACGGTACCACCAGCGGCCAGCGAGTAGATCACCGAGTTGTGGCTCGGCGGGGTCAGCAGCGCTTGTACCGAGCCACTCACCGTTACGGCGGTGGCGTATTCGCGCGGATAACCGTTGCGCTCCATTTCCGGAATCATTACCGACCCTACCGAGGCGGTATCCGCCAGGGCCGAGCCGGAGATCGCACCGAAGAAGGTCGAGGCCATGATGTTGACCAGCGACAGGCCACCGCGGACGAAACCTACCAGTACGCCAGCGAAAGCCACCAGACGGCGGGACATACCGCCCTCGGCCATGATCGCACCGGCGAGCACGAAGAACGGAATGGCCAGCAGTGAGAACTTGCTGATGCCGCCGGTGACGGAAATCATCACCGCATGCAGCGGGATGTCGATCCACCAGGCGCCGATCAGCGCAGACAGACCCAGCGCATAGGCCACCGGCATACGCAGCAGAATCAGCAGGACGAAACTACCAAGCAGGATGAGCGCGTCCATTTACACGGCCTCCTTGGCTTCTTCAACATGCTCGTAATTGCCCACTCGTCGACCACTCTGATCGCCGAACAACAGTCTTTCGAGGATAAAGATCAGGGTCACGAAACCACCGATTGGAATAGGGGAGTAGGCCATGCCCACGCGTACCGATGTCAGCGAGGCGAGGAACTGATTCCAGGTAGCCATGCACAGTTTGATGCCCCAGATGAGCATGAACAGGCAGACCGCTGCCATCAGCAGTTCCACCAGTAGGGTGATTGCGCCATGCCAAGCTTTCGGCAGGCGATCGGTCAGGGAAGTCACGGCCATGTGCGCCCCAGCGCGGTAACTGGCTGCGGCACCGACGAACGTGAACAGTGCCATCAGCAAAATGGCTACAGGCTCTGGCCAGCTGGAGCCGGCGCCGAGTACGTAGCGGGCAAAGATGCCCCAAGGAATGATCAGGGCCATCACCGTGATGGACAGCCCCGCTACCCAGATACAGGTCATGTACAGGGCATCACAGGCGCGTAAGAATGTATTCTTCATGAGACTTCACCACAGCGTGGCGGCGCAGGACGCGCCGCCACAGCGTTCGTCGGAGTGATCGGTTTACTTGACGGCTTCGATGCGCTTGATCAGCTCGACATAAGGTGCGCCGTACTTCTCGCGAACCGGAGCAGTGGCGTCATAGAAGGGCTTGGTGTCGATTTCGATGAACTCAACGCCGGCCGCTTTGAGTTTCTCGACGCTGGCTGCGCTCTTCTCGTCCCACAGCTTGCGCTCTTCGAGTTGTGCTTCCTTGGCGAACTTCTTGACCAGTGCCTGCTGTTCCGGGGTCAGTTTCTCCCAGGCAGTCTTGGACATCATCAACGGCTCCGGCAGGATCAGGTGATGGGTCTGGGTGTAGTACTTGGCCGACTGGAAGTGGTTGTGCTCGAGCAGGGTAGGCGGGTTGTTCTCGGCACCGTCGATCACGCCGGTCTGCAGGGCGCTGAAGATTTCACCGGTGTCCATGGCGATGCCGTTGGCACCCATGGCGTTGAGGGTATCGATGAACAGCGGGTTGCCGATCACGCGGATCTTCATGCCCTTGAGGTCTTCGATCTTGCGAACCGGCTTCTTGGTGTAGATGCTGCGGCTGCCGCCATCCATCCACGCCAGACCGACCATGTTGAATTCGGAAGCGGTGATCTTGTCGAGGATCTCCTGACCGACGTCGCCGTCGATGACTTTGCGCATGTGGTCGACGTCGCGGAACACGAACGGCATGTTGAACACGTTGGTATCCGGTACCACAGGGCCCACCGAGCCAAGGCTCACACGGGTGATCTGCACGGCACCGATCTGAGTCTGTTCGATGACTTCTTTTTCCGAACCCAGTACGCCGCCGGCGAACATGCGGTACTTGATCTCGCCGTTGGTGGCTTCTTCGAGTTTCTTGCCGAGGTTTTCCATGGCCACTACGGTCGGGTAACCGGCGGGATGGATCTCAGCCATCTTCAGGGTGGTCGCAGCCTGAGCCAGGCTCGACAGGCCGATGGCCAGCGGGAGTGCGGCGATGAGCAACTTGCGCTTGAGGTTCATGTGAAACTCCATTTTGTTGTTGTTGGTGTGCAGCGTTATGAAGCGCCAGGGTGGCCCGTCGGATCACGGGTTCCCGGGGTGTTGGTAATCAGGACTGAAACGGTGTTTCTTCAAGGCCACTGACGCCTGGCTGCAGGGCGAAAACGCCACCGGCCAGAGGTTGATCGTCCAGGTTGCCGCCCGGGCGAATCGAAGTGACGTACAGGGTGTCCAGGTTGGCGCCGCCGAAGGCGCACATGGTCGGCTTCTTCACCGGTACTTCCAGCGAGCGATCGAGGCGACCGGCTGGAGTGAAACGGTGAATCAGGCCGGCATCGTTGCCGCAGATCCAATAGCAACCATCGGCATCCACGGCAGCGCCATCAGGGCGACCGGGGTAGTCGTTCATGTCGACGAACAGGCGGCGGTTGTGCGGTGTGCCGCTGTCGGTGTCGTAATCGAACGCCCAGATGAGCTGCACCGACGGGTGCGAGTCGGACAGATACATCGTGCGGCCGTCCGGGCTGAAACCCAGGCCATTGGGGACGATCAGGTCATCGAGCAGCGCTGGAAGGGTGCTTTGCCCGGCGCCGTCATAGCGATACAGGGCGCCGACGTTGGCGCCTGCCGCCATGTCCAGGAGCATGCTGCCTACCCAGAAACGGCCCTGGCGGTCACTGCGACCGTCGTTGAAGCGCATCCCCTCGCGGGCATGGTTGACGTCGATCAGGCGTTCGCCGCTGAGCCGCCCATCGTCACCGGCAGTCAGCTGGAAGATGCCGCTTTCCATGCCGGCTATCCAGCTGCCGTCGCCGTGTCGGGCGATGCAGGCGAGCATCTCGTCCGCTTCCCAGCTTTGCGTGGTGGCGTCGGCCAGGTTCCAGCGGTACAGGCGCTTGTTGGGGATGTCGGCCCAGTAAAGGGCCTGATCCTGCACGCTCCACACCGGGCTTTCACCCACGCTGTTGCGTGCATCGAGAATCAGTTCGGCTTGCTTGGGCATGTCCGACCTCTTTTTTATTGTTATCGAGGATGCGAGGTGTCAGTCGTCGCCGAACGGGCCGGCTGCCGTGAAGGCGCCGCCGTGATACAGGGCGTTCGGGTCGTCTGCCGCCACGGGTGGCTGTGCCTCGACCTTGTCGCGGAATACTTCGGAGCTGTCCTTGGGCTGGAAGCCCAGGTGAGCGGCCTTGCTGTTGTCCCACCACACGGTCTTGTTCGCCGAAGCGCCGTAGACCACGGTGTGGCCGACATTCGGAGTGGTGAGGCCGCGCTCGATCAGTTGCACCAGGTCGTCGTAGCTCAGCCAGGTGCTCATCATGCGGCGGTTGAGCGGCTCGGTGAACGAGGAGCCGATGCGAATGCTGACGGTCTCGATACCGTAGCGGTCGAAATAGAAGCTGGCCATGTCTTCGCCGTAGGACTTCGACAGACCGTAGTAACCATCCGGACGGCGCGCAGCGCTGGCGTCGATGGTGTCAGTCTGTTTATGGAAGCCGATGACATGGTTGGAGCTGGCGAAGATCACGCGTTTGACGCCGTGGCGGCGAGCGGCTTCGTAGATGTGGAACACGCCGCTGATGTTCGGGCCGAGGATTTCCTCGAACGGACGTTCCACCGACACCCCACCGAAATGCAGAATCGCATCGACACCTTCAACGAGCTGATGAACGGCCTGCTTGTCAGCCAGATCGCAGAGCTGAATCTCGATGTGCTCACCTTCGGCCGGCGCCATTTCGACGATGTCCGAGAGACGCAGGATCTTGGTCAGGGGCTGCAGACGTTCGCGCAGTACCTTGCCCAGCCCGCCGGCTGCGCCGGTGAGCAGCAGGCGATTGAAGGGTACTGGGGCGTTGGAAGTCGTAGTCATGGGCGGAAGGCCTGTTCTCTGCTTGTTGTTATTTAGAGATTGTCATCTGTTGTCGTATGACATTACGGGATTATCGGCATCCCTCGAATCGTTTGTCAACGCGCTCACCTAACAAGAATATTGCTTCATTGTGGCACTTGATAGGGCTGTAATGGGCAGAATAGACGGCTTGCTCTCCTACGTTGTGGGAGTGGGCGTGGCGACCGCTGGCACCCTGCTTAAGTCTAAGGTTGTCTGATGACGTTATCATTGGTACGCCGTCCTGGTGGCCGGCCAGTTATCCCGAGCGGGCCAGCGCGGCGGCGAAAAAACGCGTGGCGAGACGGCCGCCTGGCTTGAGCGAAGCGATATCTGATGGCATCGCCCCGCGGCAGCATCGGACGTTTGGCGACATTTATGGATGGAGGAGGGCGCAGAGGGTTGTCATATGACGACGCCCCAAAAATACTTCCGCTGCCTGTCGCAGCGCCTGAGCGTTGCACGTGATGCCCCATATAGAGGGCTCTGCAGGTAAGTTAAGAGAAAAGTATGGCTTTCAATAATGTCGTACGATAACGTATCTCTAACAGCCAAGGCTGCTCCATTTCCATACGCGCTACAGGTGTTCGAAGAATGACCCCACAAGAATTAAAATCCGTCCTCTCCTCCGGTCTGCTGTCTTTCCCGCTGACCGATTTCGATGCCCAAGGCGAATTCAATCCCGAAGGTTACGTGCGTCGCCTCGAATGGCTGGCCCCGTACGGCGCCACCGCTCTGTTCGCGGCTGGCGGTACCGGTGAATTCTTCTCCCTGGCTGCCGACGAGTACTCGTCCGTCATCAAGACCGCCGTCGACACTTGCGCCGGTAGCGTGCCAATCCTCGCTGGCGTGGGCGGTTCCACTCGCCAGGCCATCCAGTACGCACAGGAAGCCGAGCGCCTGGGCGCCAAAGGTCTGCTGCTGCTGCCGCACTACCTGACCGAAGCGTCGCAGGAAGGCGTTGCCGCCCACGTCGAGCAGGTCTGCAAATCGGTGAAGATCGGTGTGGTGGTCTACAACCGTAACGTCTGCCGCCTGACCGCTCCGCTGCTGGAGCAGTTGGCCGAGCGTTGCCCGAACCTGATCGGCTACAAGGACGGCCTGGGCGACATCGAGCTGATGGTCTCGATCCGCCGTCGTCTCGGCGATCGCTTCAGCTACCTCGGCGGTCTGCCGACCGCTGAAGTCTATGCCGCTGCCTACAAGGCACTGGGCGTACCGGTCTATTCGTCGGCGGTGTTCAACTTCATCCCGAAAACCGCGATGGACTTCTACCACGCCATTGCCAAGGACGATCACGCCACCGTCGCCAAGATCATCGACGACTTCTTCCTGCCGTACCTGGACATCCGCAATCGCAAGTCCGGCTACGCCGTGAGCATCGTCAAGGCTGGCGCCAAGATCTCCGGTTACGACGCAGGCCCGGTCCGCGCTCCGCTGACCGATCTGCTGCCCGGCGAATACGAGCAACTGGCTGCGCTGATCAAGGCGCAAGGCGCTCAGTAAGCAACCGGCTCGAAAACAAAAGCCCAGGCCTAGTGCCTGGGCTTTTGCGTTCGGGGCAATTATTCATGCTGTGGTCGGTATTCCACAGATAGTTAGGCCATTGGTGGTCTGACGGGTGTTACAGGGGGCAGCCATCCAACGCGCCAATGGTGGGCTGAAGCCCCACCCTACGAGGGTGGGGTAGACGCGCTCTTTTTGTCCATCATTGCGATAGCGCAGTAGGGGGCCGCGCAGTCGACCCTGCGAGGAGGGTGGGAGCCGTAGGGGGGGGCGGGCGGCGATCCGCTACAGCCCACCAGTTGATCTGTTATTTCTCCATGTCATCGTACGACTTGTCTGGCATTCACTCTCCTTGAAGAGGCGGGTTGGTGGGAATTCTTTCTGCTAGAAAGCGGATTTCTACCCATCCAAGGCATGATATTCCCAATTTAATAGATGATTTTCCTCGCTTATTTCCTGGACTTAGCCATTTCTTTGAATTTCCATGCATTGCCCTCAAACGGTGCAACTCGTAGAAAAAAGCTTCCGAGGGCTTGGAATATATGTAGTTGTACGATAACGTATGACTTCAGTTGCCGGTAACGGCCTCCATGTCCTCATAAGGGTGTAAGAAGAATGACTCCACAAGAACTAAAAACCGTCCTCTCCTCCGGCCTGCTGTCCTTCCCGCTGACCGACTTCGATGCCGCTGGTGAATTCAACCCGGCCGGCTACGTGCGTCGCCTCGAGTGGCTGGCCCCGTACGGCGCCACCGCTCTGTTCGCGGCAGGCGGTACCGGTGAGTTCTTCTCCCTGGCTGCCGACGAATACTCGTCCGTCATCAAGACCGCCGTCGACACTTGCTCCGGTAGCGTGCCAATCCTCGCTGGCGTGGGTGGTTCCACTCGCCAGGCCATTCAGTACGCACAGGAAGCCGAGCGCCTGGGCGCCAAGGGCCTGCTGCTGCTGCCGCATTACCTGACCGAAGCGTCGCAGGAAGGCGTTGCTGCCCACGTCGAGCAGGTCTGCAAATCGGTGAAGATCGGTGTGGTGGTCTACAACCGTAACGTCTGCCGCCTGACCGCTCCGTTGCTGGAGCAACTGGCCGAGCGTTGCCCGAACCTGATCGGTTACAAGGACGGCCTGGGCGACATCGAACTGATGGTCTCGATCCGCCGTCGCCTGGGTGATCGTCTCACCTACCTGGGCGGTCTGCCGACCGCTGAAGTCTATGCCGCTGCTTACAAGGCGCTGGGCGTACCGGTTTACTCGTCGGCGGTGTTCAACTTCATTCCGAAGACTGCGATGGAGTTCTACCACGCGATCGCCCGTGAAGATCACGCCACCGTTGGCAAGATCATCGATGACTTCTTCCTGCCGTACCTGGATATCCGCAACCTGACAGCCGGTTACGGGGTCAGCATCGTCAAGGCTGGCGCCAAGATCGCCGGCTACGACGCCGGCCCGGTCCGTGCGCCGCTGACCGACCTGTTGCCGGCCGAGTACGAGAAACTGGCTGCGCTGATCGACGCCCAGGGCGCTCAGTAAGCGACTCGCCTTCGCAGGCACCCAGAAAGCCCGGGCCTCGTGCCCGGGCTTTTTGCATTCGGGGGCAACACCCGATTACAGCTGTGTCTAGGGTCTGTTGACGTTTTACGCACGGCCGCGCCGGCCCTGTGGGTTGCGCGAGAAATCTCGCCATGCGTTGTTGGAGGACTTGGCAAGGGAACAGCCATTCCCTGCGTCCTCCGCCTAGCGGATCGCCGCCCGGCCTGGCGAGATTTCTCGCGGCAACGCGGCTCGCGTTTAAACGTCAACAGACCCTAGTTACTGCCCTGTCCGCTGGTTAAGATGCGGCTTCTCTTGCATAACCCACGGCCCGTCATGGCAAAGAAATCCTCTCGCTCCTCATCTTCTGCTGCCCCGGCGAACAAGGGCGCGAGCGTTACCCTGATCGATGTGGCCAAGGTCGCTGGCGTTTCGCCGATCACCGTATCGCGCGCGCTGCACCGGCCCGAGGTGGTCAGCGAGGATGCGCGCAAGAAGGTACTCGAAGCGGTACGGGTGACCGGTTACGTGCCGAACATGCTGGCCGGTGGTCTGGCGTCGAACAAGAGTCGGTTGATCGCCATCTTCGTGCCGACCATCGCTCACTCGATCTTCGCCGAGACCGTACAGTCGCTGATGGATCACCTGACTGCCGCCGGCTACCAGACCATGATCGGCCTCACCGGCTATTCCGCCGAGCAGGAAGAGCGTCTGCTCGGCGCGGTGCTGGGGCGGCGCCCCGACGGCATCGTGCTGACCGGCACGTTGCACACCGAGGAGAGTCGGCTGCGTTTGCAGGCCGCGGGCATTCCCGTGGTAGAGGCCTGGGATCTGGGCGCGTCTCCCATCGACATGCAGGTGGGCTTCTCCCACGAAAAGGTCGGCCAGGCGCTCGCCAATCATCTGCACGGCAAGGGCTATCGACGCTTTGCCATCGTCTCTGTGGACGACTCCCGGGCCTTCAGACGTGGCAACAGCGTGATCGCGCAGCTCAAGGAGCTGGGGGTCGATGAAGTACCCATGGCGGTGCTTGGCGCGCCCGCCACGCTGCAAAGCGGGCGGGAAGGGTTGCGCCAGTTGCTTGCCGACGGTCATCAGCCGCAGGTGATCGTCTGCAGTTCGGACACCGTGGCCCAGGGCATCCTGGCCGAGGCGGCGAGCCGCGGCATCGAGGTTCCCGGGCAGTTGGCGGTGATGGGCTTTGGTGATCTGTCCAGCGCAGCGCACCTGCATCCGGCGCTGTCGACGGTGAACGTCGACGGCGCGCGTATGGGCAAGCAGGTCGCCAACGCACTGTTGCAGCGCTTTCGCGATGCTGGCGAGCAGGCTCCCGTGCGTGTGGATACCGGTTTCACGCTGGTCGACCGCTCTACTACCTGACCTCTCATCAGACAACTGACAACGTAACAAGAAATTGCTTGAATGATTGCGCAATCATAGTAAAGTCGACTGTGTAGCGAACTGCGTGGTGCCATGTTCACTGCCGGATTGATTGCGCAATCATCGATTGCCTTCACCGTGCCAGGCGCCGTCAGCCAATAAGGATAATAAAACCGTGAAAAACAGTATCCGCACGTCCTCCCCAAGCCCCAAAACGGGCTGCGTCCGACCGTCCTTGTCTGCGCCCAACGTCCTGAGATCCGATCCGGGTGTCATGACGGCTGCCGCCACGAGCTAGCGCGCCAAGTACAACCTCGTTCAACACTTGATGATCCCCGCCCCAAGGCGGCTGGTACGCCCGCACGTGCCTGATAAGAACCTTTTCAGTAATAAAAATAACACTGAGGTGAGATCTCCATGGGAGACACGAAGAAAACCCACGTCCGTTACCTGATACTGCTGATGCTGTTTCTGGTAACCACCATCAACTACGCCGACCGCGCCACCATCTCCATCGCTGGCTCCAGCATGCAGAAGGATCTCGGCATCGATGCGATCACCCTTGGCTACATCTTCTCGGCCTTCGGCTGGGCCTACGTGATCGGGCAGATCCCGGGTGGTTGGCTGCTCGACCGTTTCGGCTCCAAGCGCGTGTATGCCGCTGGCATCTTCATCTGGTCGCTGTTCACTCTGCTGCAGGGCTTCGTCGGCATGATGCCGGTCGCCTGGGCCGTGGTGACCCTGTTCGTATTGCGCTTCATGGTCGGCTTCGCCGAAGCGCCTTCTTTCCCGGGTAACGCCCGTATCGTCGCCGCCTGGTTCCCGACGGCGGAGCGGGGCACGGCATCGGCCATCTTCAACTCGGCGCAGTATTTCGCCACCGCGCTGTTCGCACCGCTGATGGGCTGGATCGTCTACACCTACGGCTGGGAGCACGTGTTCGTGGTCATGGGCGTACTGGGCATCGTCTTCGCCGGCGTGTGGATGAAAACCATCTACAACCCCAAGGAGCACCCGAGCGTCAGCGCTGCCGAGGTCGAGTACATCGCCAACAACGGTGGGCTGGTCGATATGGATCAGGCGAAGGGCAGCGGTGGTCCGAAGTGGAACTACATCACCCAGTTGCTCACCAACCGCATGATGGTCGGTGTCTATCTGGGCCAGTACTGCATCAATGCCATCACCTATTTCTTCCTCACCTGGTTCCCCGTGTACCTGGTGCAGGAGCGCGGCATGACCATTCTCAAGGCCGGCATCATCGCCTCCTTGCCAGCGATCATGGGCTTCATCGGCGGTGTGCTGGGTGGGGTGATTTCCGACTGGCTGCTGCGTCGCGGCCACAGCCTGACCCTGGCGCGCAAGTTGCCGATCGTCTGCGGCCTGATGCTGTCGACCAGCATGGTGCTGTGCAACTACGTGTCGGCCGAGTGGATGGTCGTCGGGTTCATGACCCTCGCATTCTTTGGTAAAGGTCTCGGGGCCCTTGGTTGGGCCGTGGTGTCGGATACTTCGCCCAAGCAGATCGCTGGCCTGTCCGGCGGCCTGTTCAACACCTTCGGCAACATCGCTTCGATCACTACCCCGATCGTCATCGGCTACATCATCAGCGCCACCGGCTCGTTCAAGTGGGCGCTGGTGTACGTCGGCGCCAACGCACTGGTCGCGGTCTGCAGCTACCTGTTCATCGTCGGCCCGATCAAGCGTGTCGTGCTGAAGGATGAAAACGGCCAGGCGCTCAACGATCAGGCTTCGCCTGCTCCGGCGACCTGAGTCCCTCATGGCTTCGCCTGGCACCGGCAGGCGAAGCCATGAACGTGTCTTACAACAAGAAAAGGATTAGCCCCATGGATCTCATTCAACATCTGGACTCCCCGCGTTACATCCGCCTGCACGCCGACGACAACGTCGGCGTAGTGGTCAATGAACAGGGGGTGGCGGCCGGTGGCCGTTTCGCCGATGGCCTGGAGGCGCTGGAGGGCATTCCGCAGAGCCACAAGGTGTCGCTGGTGGCGATTCCCGAAGGTGGCAACGTGGTGCGTTATGGTGAGGTGATCGGCTATGCCCTGAACCCCATCGCCGCTGGCACCTGGGTGACCGAGGCGGTGCTGCGCATGCCCGAGCCGCCGGTGCTGGACAACCTGCCCAGGGCGACGATCAAGGCCCCGGTGCCCGCGCCGCTGGAAGGCTACACATTCGAAGGCTTCCGCAACCCGGACGGCACCGTCGGCACGCGCAACATCCTCGGCGTGACCACCACCGTGCAGTGCGTGGTCGGCGTGCTCGACCATTGCGTCGACCGCGTGCGCAAGGAAATCCTTCCCAAATACCCCAACGTCGACGACGTGGTGGCGCTGTCGCACAGCTATGGCTGTGGCGTGGCGATCAACGCGCCGGACGCCGTGGTGCCCATTCGCACCCTCTACAACATCAGCCGCAATCCCAACCTCGGTGGCCAGGCGCTGGTGATCAGCCTGGGCTGCGAAAAGCTGCAGGCCAACCAGTTGATGGATGGCGACCAGCTCACCAACGGCATGCAAGAGGAGGAGTGGCTGTTCCGTCTGCAGGACTCCAGCACCGGCTTCGTCGGCATGGTCGAAGAAATCATGGCGATGATCGAGACGCGCCTGAAGGTGCTCGATCAGCGTCGCCGGGAAACCGTGCCGGCCTCCGAGCTGGTGGTCGGCATGCAGTGCGGCGGCAGTGACGCGTTCTCCGGCATCACCGCCAACCCGGCCCTTGGCGTGGCCTCGGACCTGCTGGTGCGCGCTGGCGCCACCGTGATGTTCTCGGAAAACACCGAAGTGCGTGACGGCATCCATCTGCTCACCCCGCGGGCCGCGACCACCGAAATCGCCGATGCGCTGATTCATGAGATGGACTGGTACGACCGTTATCTGGAACGCGGCATGGCCGATCGCAGCGCCAACACCACGCCAGGCAACAAGAAGGGCGGCCTCAACAACATCGTCGAAAAGGCCATGGGCTCCATTGCCAAGTCCGGCACCAGCCCGATTGCCGGGGTCGTCTCCCCGGGTGAGCGAATTCGCGGCAAGGGCCTGTACTTCTGCGCCACCCCGGCCAGTGATTTCATCTGCGGCACGCTGCAACTGGCGGCCGGTATGAACCTGCACATCTTCACCACCGGTCGCGGCACCCCCTATGGCCTGTCGATGGTGCCGGTGATCAAGGTGGCTACCCGTACGCAACTGGCGGAGCGCTGGCCGGATCTGATCGACGTCGATGCCGGGCAGATCACTTCGGGGCGCATGACCCTCGATGAAATGGGCTGGCACATTTTCCAGCTCTACCTGGATGTCGCCAGCGGTAAGAAGCAGACCTGGGCGGAGAAGCATCGTCTGCACAACGACCTCGTTCTCTTCAACCCCGCTCCAGTGACCTGACCGATTACCGGACAGAGATGCCTGCCTCGGTGCTTCCCTGAGCGTCGTGGCAGGTATCATCGGTTCTTTGATCGCCATTACAGGAGAGCTGCATGAGTCGCCCCAACGTGCTTCAGGTCGGTCGCTTCCCGAATCGTTTCAACGAGCGCCTGCAGCGCGACTACTCGCTGACCCGCCTCTGGGAACAGCCCAAGGATTATCTCGCCGAGCACGGTGCCGATATCGACATCGTGGTCACTTCGGCCCGTTACGGTTGCTCGGCCGAGCAACTGGCGCAGATGCCCAACCTGCGGGCCATCTGCAGTTTCGGTGTCGGGTACGATTCGATTGCCGTCGATGAGGCGAAAGCGCGGGGCATTCCGATCAGCACCACGCCGGATGTGCTCAACGAATGCGTCGCCGACACCGCCATCGGCCTGATCATCGACACCGCACGGCAGTTTTCCGCTTCCGATCAGCATGTGCGTCAGGGCAAATGGCTCAAGGGCCAGTACCCGCTGACCCGCAAGGTCAGTGGCAAGAAGCTGGGTATCGTCGGCTTCGGGCGGATCGGCAAGGACATCGCCAAGCGTGCTGCCGGTTTCGACATGGACATCCGCTACCACAATCGCCGTCCCGATCCGACCACCGACTATGGCTACGAGGCCGATCTCAAGGCCTTGGCAGGTTGGGCGGATTTTCTGGTGCTGGCCTGTCCGGGTGGGGCGTCGACCCATCACCTGATCGATGCCGCGGTGCTCGAGGCGCTTGGCCCGCAAGGTATCGTCGTGAACATCGCCCGCGGTAGCGTCATCGATGAGCAGGCGCTGGTCGCTGCGCTGCAGGCAGGGACCTTGGGCGGTGCAGGATTGGACGTGTTCGAAGATGAGCCGCGGGTGCCCGAAGCCTTGTTCGAGATGCCCAACGTGGTGCTGTTACCCCACGTCGGCAGTGCCACCGAGGAAACCCGGCTGGCCATGGAGAACCTGGTGTTCGATAATCTCGATGCCTTTATAGAGCGTGGTGAGCTGGTCACCGCGCTCTGACCGAATAGGCGGGTCGCCTTGGCGGCCTCGCTTATACGCGCCGGGCCACAAGCCTGACCGCGGTTCTTACCCTTGAGCGTCACCCGGTGTGCCACAAGCGCACCGGTTCTCAGATCACCGTGGCTTCGCGCTGAGCGATGAATTCCATCATCTTCTGATTGCCATCGAGAATGTCGGTGCAGATCGCCTGACGCGCCGCCGCGCCGTCGCCTTTTTGCAATGCACGCAACACTTCCCAATGATGTTCGATGGCCATGCGCTCGTTGAAGTCGCCATAGGCCAGGGCGATCAGTGGGCCGGTGCGCATCCACAGGCTATCGAGCACATCGCGCAGCAGCGGCATGCCGGCAATATCTGCCAAGGCAAAATGAAAAGCCTGATTGAGCTTCAGCGCGGCAACCAGTTCACCGCTGTGCACGGCTTGCAGATTGTCGCGAACATTGCCTTCCAGCATCTGCAACTGCTCGGCCGTCACCTTGCCGGCTGCGGTTTCCGCCGCCAGGCCTTCCAGCGCCAGACGGATACTGCGGATCTCGGCGTACTGTTCCTGGCTCAGTACCGGCACGCGGATATCTCGCGGCGTTCTGAGGACCAGGGCTTTCTCCTTGGCCAGTTGCAGAATGGCGTCGCGCACCGGGGTGACGCTGGTCCCCAGCTGTTCGGCCAGATCGCGTATGCGCAGACGGTCATCAGGCCGGAAGCGGCCGGTGATCAGTGCCTCGCGCAGCAGTGCATAAACGCCACTGCCGAGGTAGGCGTGGCTGAGGCCTTCGATGGGGTACTTCATGGCGTTCTCTTGTGCAGCGGGTCGCAGGCGGATTCTACTCCGGCCGCCTCACACGTGCTGCCCGCCATTGACGTGAATCTCCGCACCGTTCACGTAACCTGCGCCCGAGGTGCACAGAAAATGTACCAGCGACGCCACTTCTTCGGGTTTGCCCAGGCGGTGCATGGGAATGTCGCGCTCGACGATCAGTTCGGTACCCGAGGAAAGAATCGAGGTGTCGATCTCCCCCGGCGCGATGGCATTGACTCGCACGCCGTGGCAGCCGAACTCATGAGCCATCTCGCGGGTCAGGGCGGAAAGGGCGGCTTTGGAGGCCGCGTAGGCCGACCCGGCGAAAGGGTGCACCCGTGAACCGGCGATGGAGGTGACGTTGATGATGCTGCCCTTGGCTGCCTTCAGCTCTTCGAACAGGCCGCGGGCGAGCAGGGCGGTGGAGAACAGGTTGACGTTGAACACCTGGATCCAGGTCGCGTAGTCGCTGGCCAGCACACCGAGGCGCTGGCCTTCTTCGCCCTTGGGCGATACGCCGGCATTGTTGACCAGCGCATCCAGGCGCCCGCCGAGCTTTTCGCGGATCAGCGGCAGGCTTTCTTCAAGGTGCTCGATGTCTTCCAGATCCAGATGGATATGGTTGAGCTTGCCTTCCGCCCACGGGCATTCAGCCACCCAGTCATGCCGCGAGGCGGTGAATACTCGCCAACCGGCCGCGTTGAAATGCTTCACCGTGGCATGGCCGATGCCACGGCTGGCGCCGGTCAGCAGCAGCGTTTTCTGATCGCTCATGGCGTATCTCCCGGAATAGAAGGCGTGTTCAGGCACTACTGCCTGGATGGATCATGGCTCAATTAAAAATATGATGCATCATATTTTTTGTGGTGCTTTAATGGCTTTGCCGTGCCAGCCAACAACAATAATCAGATGGCCTGATGAATCCTGTCAGCCCTACAGCGCTAGGCTCCCGCTCCATCCCGGGTGCTTAGGGTCTGTTGTCATTTCAGCACTGCCGCGCCGGAGCCCGTTTTGCCGCGAGGCAAGGCACGAGCCGCGAAGTTTGGCTGGCCAAATGAGCCGGCGAGAAACGCAGTATTGCGGTAACGCGGCTTGTGCTGAAACGGCAACAGACCCTAGTGGTTCTTGTCGGTAAAGCATCGGTGTTTCTTCCTTGAAGCTGCCCTTACCTAACCAGTGCCAAGTGAGGCCCTGCCAGGAGCACCCCTTAATGTTCAAGAAAACCGCATTTCTGATCGCCATCACCTGCAGCGCCGCGACCGTGCAAGCGGCTGAAAAGCTTGCCGTGGTCTCCTTCGGCGGTGACAACAAGGTGGTACAGGAAAAAGCCTTCTACAAACCTTTCGAAGCGCGCGAGAACGTGCGCATCGAGGCGTCCGAGTACAACGGTGAGATGGCCAAGATCAAGGTCATGGCCGATACCGGTCAGGTCACCTGGGATGTCGTAGAAGTGGAGACCCCGGAATTGATCCGTGGTTGCAGTGAAGGGCTGTTCGAGCCGCTGGACTGGGCGAGCATCGGCAAGCGTGAAGACTTCATCCCGGAAGCGGTAAGCGAATGCGGCGCCGGTATCTTCATCTGGTCGACGGTGCTGACCTACGACAGCAGCAAGCTCAAGGGCACGCCGGCCGGCTGGGCGGATTTCTGGGACGTGAAGACATTCCCTGGCAAGCGTGGCCTGCGTCGTGGCGCCAAGTTCACCCTCGAATTCGCCTTGCTCGCCGACGGCGTGGCGCAGGCGGATCTCTACAAGGTGCTGGGGACCGACGAAGGCGTCGAGCGGGCGTTCCGCAAGCTCGATCAGATCAAGTCGAACATCCAGTGGTGGGAAGCCGGTGCACAGCCGCTGCAATGGCTGGCCGCGGGGGACGTGGTGATGACCTCGGCCTACAACGGTCGGGTTACCACGGCGCAGAAGGAAGGCCGTGATTTCGTCATGCAATGGAACGGCAGCCTCTATGATCTGGACCACTGGGCGATCGTCAAGGGCAGCAAGAACAAGGCGCTGGCCGAGACATTCATCGCCATGGCCAGCACCCCGGAACTGCAGAAGGTCTACGCCGAGGGGATTCCCTACGGCCCGACCAATACCCATACCATCGAGCTGATCGATCCGGCGATCCAGGGCAGCCTGCCGACGGCGCCGCAGAACCTGAAGAATGCACGGGCCATGGATATCGAGTTCTGGATCGACCATGGCGAGGATCTGGAGCAGCGCTTCAACGCCTGGGCCAGCAAGTAAACGCGCGCCGCCCGGCCGCCTAGACGCAGCCGGGCAGCGCCAGTAACCAGTCAATTGCGGAGTGTATGGATGTGTCGCTGAATACCCTGGTTGTGCATGACCCCTTGTTGCAGGCGCAACCGGCCCGGGTCGGCCCGGTACGGGCCGGCGCCATCGCCAGCGAGTGCTTTGGCGTATCGGGCGCCGTTCGGCCGTTGGCCGGCGAGCGCGATCTGAATTTCCAGCTGTCCTGTGCGGACGGCTCATCCTACCTGCTGAAAATTTCCCATCCCCTGGAGAACCCTCAGGTGGTGGACTTCCAGAATCAGGCCTTGCTGCATATCCAGCGGGCCGATCCAGAACTCCCCGTGCAGCGCGTGTATGCCGCGCGCGACGGGCGTTATCTGGCCAGGGTCGATGTAGAGGGGCAGCAGATGCTGGTGCGTCTGTTCTCCTTCGTCGATGGCTTGCCGCTGCATCAGGTCGAGCAGCGCAGCTTCGCGCTTCGCCATAACCTGGGCGAGGCGATGGCGCGGCTCGACCGCGCGCTAGGCGACTTTCACCACCCCGCCTCCAGCCACGAACTGCTGTGGGACATGCAGCAGGCGGCGCGGTTGCGACCATTGCTGCAGCATATAGATGACGGTGAACTGCGTGATCGGGTGACGCAGGCGCTGGATGCCTTCGAGCGCCATGCACAGCCGCGTTATCCGCAACTGCGTGCGCAGGTCATCCATAACGATCTGAACCCGCACAACGTCATCGTCGACCCCCGGCATCCGGAGCGACTGCTCAACATCCTCGACTTCGGCGATATGGTGCACGCGCCGCTGATCAATGAAGTGGGCGTGGCAGCCGCCTATCAGCTGGGCCGCGAAGGTGACGTGCTGGCGCCGGCGCTGACCTTCATCGCGGCCTACCACCGCCTCAATCCGTTGCGCGATGCCGAGCTGGACATTCTTGCCGAACTGATCGCCACGCGGCTGGTGATGACCATCAGCATCACCGCCTGGCGGGCCAGCCTGCACCCGGAAAATCGTGACTACATCCTGCGCAACGTGCGCCAGGCGAGTGCCAGTCTGCGTGGTTTGGCGGCCATCCCCAGCGATACGGCGCGGGAGCGAATTCATCAGGCCTGTCGGGGAGCGCTGCAGCCATGAGCATGATCAACGGATTCAACGCCGCCGATGCGGCGCGGTTGAGCGAAAAAGAACGAAGCCTGATCGAACGCCGGGAGCGGCTGCTTGGCCCTGCCTATCGGCTGTTCTACGAGCGCCCGCTGCACACGGTGCGCGGGGAGGGCGTATGGCTGTACGACGAAGCTGGGCGTGCCTATCTGGATGCCTACAACAACGTCGCCTCCATCGGCCACTGCCACCCGCGGGTGGTGCAGGCCATCGCCGAGCAGGCGGCACGCCTGAATACCCACACCCGCTATCTGCAGGAAGGCATTCTCGATTACGCCGAGAACCTGCTGGCGACCTTTCCCGCTGCCCTGCAGCAGGTGATGTTCACCTGCACCGGCAGCGAAGCCAACGACCTGGCCCTGCGCATCGCCCGCCACTACACCGGCGGCACCGGGGTGATCATCACCCGGTTCGCCTACCACGGCGTTACCGGCGACATTTCCGCTCTGTCACCGTCGCTGGGGGCCAGCATCCAGCTGCCCGCCCATGCACGCACCGTGCGTGCGCCGGACGCCTATCGCCTGGGCGCCGAGCAGGCGGGCAAGCGCTTCGCCGAAGACGTGCGTGCCGCCATCGCCGATCTGCGCGCCAATGGCATCAAGCCGGCAGCGCTGCTGATCGACGGCATCTTCGCCAGTGACGGTATCTTCCCCGGCCCCCAGGGCTGCATCAGCGAAGCGGTTGCCATCGCTCAGGCCGAGGGGCTGCTGTATATCGCCGACGAAGTGCAGTGCGGTTTTGCCCGTACCGGCGATTGCATGTGGGGGTTCCAGCGGCACGCGGTGCAACCGGATCTGGTCAGCCTGGGCAAGCCGATGGGCAATGGACAGCCGATCGCCGGGGTGGTGGTGCGTCCCGAGGTGCTCGAACCGTTCGGGCGCAGCATGCGCTACTTCAATACCTTCGGCGGCAACCCGGTGTCCTGCGCCGCCGGCCAGGCCGTGCTGGATGTGATTCGCGACGAAGGCCTGCTGCAACGTTCGGCGCAGGTCGGCGGTTACCTGCTCGACGAGCTCGGCAAGCTGGGTGAGCGTCACGAGTGGATCGGCGATGTGCGCGGCGCCGGGATGTTCATTGGTGTCGAGCTGGTGAGCAACCGGGCAAGCAAGGCCGCGGCAGCGGAGCAGACGCGGCGTGTGGTCAACGGCATGCGAGAGCGTGGTGTGCTGATCAGCGCGGCCGGGCCGCTGGAAAATATCCTGAAGATTCGCCCGCTGCTGGCCTTCGAGAAGCCGCATGCCGACCTGTTGGTCTCGGCGCTGGACGAGGCGTTGCAGGCGTTGGGCTAATCGAAGAACTCGACGGGCACCTTGTCCGTCAGCCACACGCCGTTATCCGCCTGGAAGAACTTGAAGCCCTGCTGGTGCATGCGCAGGGCTTCGACTTTCAGGAGCACCGGGGTGCCGTAGCGTTTGCCCACGTCCATGGCCGTCGATCTGTCCGCAGATAGATGCACGTGGTGGCGAGCCCCAGGGATCAGCCCCTCGCGTTCGATGGCGGGCAGGAAACGCGTGGCAGTACCGTGGTAGAGCCACTCGGGGGGCTGCTTCTCGGTGTGCTGAAGCTGCACGTCGGCAGTGGAGTGCCCTTGTACCGCGCGAATCCGCAATCCGTCTTCGGAAATACCGAAGCGTTTCTTGTCGCTGCCACCGACCACGGCCCGGATCAGTTGCAGATCCAGGTCGCGGCCTTCTCGGGCTGCACCTTCTATCAACCTGTCGATGGAGGCCCAGCCTTCGCTGTCCAGCTGCAGCCCGATTGCCTGAGGCTCGTGCCTGAGCACGAAGCTGAGAAATTTACTGATGTCGTCCAGTTGTCTGTTGCTCATGTCATCCCTGCCTGTCTTGAGTTTCCATTCTGTATGCCCTGATGCCGCCGCTGTCGCCGATGGCGGCAGGTCGGCGATGATAAGCGATAAGCACGACGCGCCACGGCTATCGGTACGCAAAATCCACACGGTACGCGCTCGGCGGGCAGGTGTTGATCAGGCGCCCGGCTTGCTGTCCAGCGCCTGGCAGCTGGCTGCGTAGTTCTGTCGGCAGGCGCTCTGGAACAGGCGGCGGGCCTGGTTGGGGTCGCGTTCGACACCCTGGATACCGCGCATGTAGAGGTTGCCGAGAATGTGCTGAGCCATGGGGTTGCCGCTACTGGCGGACTGATTCAGGTACTTGAGCATGGCCTGCGGGTTGCCGAATTCCGGGTTGTCGCGTCCTGTATACAGGTAGGCGAGGCTCACGGCCGCTTCGGCATGGCCGCGATCGGCTGCCTGTTTCCACCAGTACTCGGCCTGCTTGAGATCCTTCTGCGGTTTGCCGACGAAGTAGAAGCTGCCGAGCTTGAACTGGCTGTCCAGGTCGCCGCGCTGCGCGAGGCTGTTCAGGCGTTGGAAGTCGTCGTCACCTGCCTGTTGTTCGGGCGTCACCACCGTGGCCGGATCCTGATGGGGGGGCGCCTTGGCAGCGTCTTCTTCCCGGCTGGCGCAACCGGCGATCAGCAGAATGCCGCAGGCCAGCAAGAGGGGAGTGGTCAGGTGTGAACGTCGGATCATTTCTAGGCTCCTGGGCAAGGGCGAACTGTACTCGATGGCCGCTTTCGGTCATGCAGTCGCCAGTGCTTCGATTGTTGTGGGGGCTTCGACCCGGTCGCGGCCCAACGGTTCGTTCATCCCGGGAAAAGGTGCCTTCGGTTGGAACCTGCTTGGCGATATGAAATTAATGTAGTATTTTTTCATGAAATATCTTTCGATAATTTCATTTCATGTTCAAGCAGTCCTCCCAGCATGTCGGCACTTATTACGCTGGCAGCTATCCCGGCTCGATTCCGCTTCGCCCCAGCCTGGACGCCAGTCTCGATTGTGACGTGCTGATCATCGGCGCTGGTTTCAGCGGGCTGCATACCGGCCTGCGCCTGGCCCTGGCTGGCAAGCGCGTGGTGCTGCTGGAAGCCAGCCGGGTCGCCTGGGCGGCGTCCGGGCGTAACGGCGGGCAGGCCTTGCTGGGCTGGTCCTGCGATATGCCGCCGCTGGAAAGGGCGCTTGGCCCCGACGGCGCGCGGCGCCTCTGGGACAGCATGTGCTGGGCTGCCGAAGAAATGCGCGAGTTGCCTGGGCGCCATGGTTTCGAGGTCGATTACCGGCTCGGCAGCTTGTGGACTGCGGTCCAGCAGCGGCGTGTCGGTCAGTTGCGCGAGGCGCAGAGCGAAGCGCTGCACAAATGGGGCTACGGGGATCTGCGCCTGATCGAGGGCGAGGAACTGCGTGAGTGGGTCGATAGCCCGCGCTACATCGCTGCGCTGCATGACGCCCGGGGCGCCCATCTCAATCCGCTGAAATTGGCCCAGGGCCTGGCGACGGCCATCGAGCAGGCTGGGGGGCTGATCTTCGAACAGAGCCAGGTGCTCGCGTACGAAGCGTCGGCTGGCGGCTACCGTGCGCGTACCGACCAAGGTGAAGTACGGGCCGATGTGCTGGTGTTGGCCTGTAATGCCTACCTCGACGATCTGGACAGATCCCTGTCCCGGCGCATTCTGCCAGTGGGTTCCTATCAGGTGGCGACGGCGGTGCTCGAGCCACAGCTGGCGCGATCGCTGTTGCCCCATGACAGTTGCGTGATCGACAACCAATTCGTCCCCGACTATTTCCGCCTCACGCCGGACAACCGCCTGCTGTTCGGCGGTGGTTGTACCTATCTGGGTGGATTGCCCAGCGACGTGCCCGCGGCTACTCGGCCCTATCTGGAACGTGTGTTTCCGCAGCTCGCCGGTGTGGATATCGAGTTTGGCTGGGGCGGGCATATCGATGTCACCCTGAAGCGCACACCCGATGTTGGCCGCCAGGGCCAGCGTTACTGGCTGCAGGGTTTTTCCGGCCACGGCGTGCTGCCGACCCTGGCCGCGGCGCGGGCGGTGAGCGATTCGATTCTCGGCGATGAACAGTTGCTGGCACTCTATCAACGCATCGGCAACCCGCGGTTTCCCGGCGGCTCGTGGCTGGCTGCGCCGCTCGAAGCGGCGGGCAAGGCCTGGTACCGGCTGCGCGACAGCATCTGAAGGACAGCAGCATGGACATGCAAGAAGAAATCGAGGGGCTCGCGATCCTGATTCGCGACCTGCGCAAGCACAAGAACCTGACGTTGGGTGAGCTGGCCGCCCGTATCGGTCGCTCGGTGGGTTTTCTGTCCCAGGTCGAACGTGGCCTGTCACGGCCGACCGTGGCGGATCTGACCGCCATCAGCGAGACCCTCGGGGTACCGACCACCTATTTCTACAGCCTTGCCAAGCCCCGGGCGTTGCCCTGGGTCACCCGGCCCGGGGAGCGTCGCACGCTCTACTACGCCGGAGGGATCACCGATGTGTTGGTGTCGCCGAGCATGTCGGCTGGCTTTGCCATGCTGGAAAGTCACCTGGCGCCTGGCGCCACCAGTGGTGACGGGCACCTGAACGACAGTTCGGAGCAGGGCGGCTTCGTGCTCGAAGGGCAGTTGAGCATCTGGCTGGACGATCAGCCCGATCCCATCACTCTGGGCCCCGACGACAGCTTCCAGTTACCGCCCCATCGCCACTTTCGTTACGCCAACCTTACCGATCAGCCCGCACGGGTACTCTGGGTGTTCCGCTGAGCGGACACGGGATCCTCGCCATGACCACCGACAACCTGCTCGACGAAGTCCGCGCCTTTCGCGCCGCTCACCCTGACGTCCGCTACGTGGACCTGATCTGTCTGGACATTCCCGGGCACTTCTATGGCAAACGCTATCCCATCGACATGCTGGAGAAGGTCGCCGCCGGCAGCCTGCTCAAGCTGCCGCAGAATTGCGTGCTGCTCGGCGCACAGGGCGGCCTGCACGTGATCGGCGACTACTGCTTCAACGATGGCGACCCGGATGCCACGCGCCGGCTGATTCCCGGCACGCTCAAGCCGGTACGCTGGGAAAGCCAGCCCCTGGGGCAGATGCTGATTAGCTCCGATGGCACCGAATCGCCCATCGAGTTCGAGCCACGGGAGGTGCTGTCGCGGGTTCTGCAGCGGTTGGCGACCAAGGGCATTCGTCCGGTAGTGGCTTTCGAGCTGGAGTTCTACCTGTTCGACCGTGCCCTCAAGGACGGGCTGCCCCAGTATCCTCGCGACCCTCTGTGTGGCGACGAGGACGATCAGCCCACCCTGCATATCGACCGGCTGTCGCGTTTTTCCACGGTGCTGCACGAGATCGTCGAGGCGGCCGAGGAGCAGGGCATCGATGCCAACGTGATCACTGCGGAAATTGGCCCGGGGCAGTTCGAGATCAATTTCGGCCACTGTGACGACGGCCTGCAGGCGGCGGACTGGGCAGCGCTCTTCACTCGGCTTACCCGCGGCGTGGCGCTCAAGAATGGCCATCGGGCCAGCTTCATGAGCAAACCCTATCTCGATGCTCCCGGCAGCGGCATGCACGTGCACGTCAGCCTCTATGACGCGCAGGGCAGCAACTTGCTGGCCATCGATGAACAGCGGCCGTTACGTCACGCCGTGGCCGGCTGCCTGGCATGGCTGCCGCATTGCATGCCGATCTTCGCCGCCCATCACAATGCCTACCGACGCTACGGCTCGCGGGTGAATGCGGCGAGTCGCGCCAGTTGGGGGCATGAAGATCGTGACGCCTGCGTGCGTATCCCCGATTCGGATGCCCGCAACCTGCGCATCGAACACCGCCTGGCGGGTGCCGACGCCAACCCCTATCTGGTGCTGGCGGCGATTCTGGCGGCCATGGAGCATGGTCTGGAGCAGCGCATCGAGCCCATCGCTCCGTTGAACGAGAACCGCCAGAGCGGTATCGATTTCCCCATGGACATGCTTTCCGCGGTTGCAGCCATGCGCCATCACTCGGCGGTGAATGCCGGGCTGGGCGAGGAGTTCGTGATGGTCTATTGCGAGAACAAACGCCAGGATCACCTGGCGTTCATGGACAGCATCAGTGCCCGCGAGTACCGCTGGTTTCTATGACCGACCTGTAAACCAGAAGCCGCAAGTGACGAGCCTTCGCAGGCTCGCAACCTGCGGCTCCAGGCTCGGCGCGTGGGGCTGGCGGTTAGCGGAACAGCGACCAGCTTACCGCGTAGTCGTTGAAGCCCAGGCCCCAGAGCGCTACGGTCAGTGCCAGAATCAGCTCCAGTACCAGCACGCCGATCGCCAGGGTACCTCCCGAGATGGTCAGGCCCTCGTTGACCGGAATGCGCAGAAACGCCGGCATGCCTACATAAAGAAGGCGAGCGCTGTAGGCGAGGGCGATGATGCCGACCATCAGCAGCAACCAGGCTTTCGGGTACAGCAGCGCGATACCGGCGATGAACAGCGGCGTGGCCACGTAGCCGGCGAAGACGATGCAGCGGCGACGGCTCGGGCGGCTGGCGAACGAATCCGACATCCAGTGGATGACGTTACCCATGATGGCGACGCCGACCAGCATCAGGATATAGAACACGATACCCAGCGCTGCTGCCGTGGGTATCGCCACCTTGTAGGCCTCGCCACCCAGATGCCAACCGATTTGGGTGGTGCCGATGAAGGCACTGACGACGGGAATGAGTGCCATCAGTAGTACGTGATGGGCGTAAAGGCGCGTGATGCTTTCCTTTTCCCGGTCGATGTTGCGCCACTCGCGGCCCGGATTGGCCAGTAGCCCCCAAATGTGATTGATCATGACTCTTCTCCTCTGGCTCCGGCATTCCTGCCGGCATGGGATATCCGAGAGCTGATCAGCCTGGATCGTGCGGCACCCGCAATACAATTCAGCCCTCACAAGGTATGAGTGAAGTTCACCGCAATAGGTTTGACCAGAAATTTGCCCGCCGCCCTGATGAGGCATGCTTGGCCAGCCAGGCAGGGCGCCAGAGGCTACGGTTGGCGGGACGATCGGCGGGTTCCCCGGGCCGGCACACGGGTCGTAACGGCGTATGTCGGCTGTCGGCCGGAGAGGCTCGGGCGCCTGCCGCAGAGCCCCCTGATGGCGCGCTTCTGCGCCCCGGCGGGGCAGGGGAGGGCGATAACCCTGATTTTCATGTGTGCTTTTTGGCCCCTGCCCCGCCCAGAGTAAAAATGCTATGTTCCGCACCCTCTTCGGCAGGGGTAGATCATGAGCGACGACAAGGCACGCAATCCATCCACTGAGCAGCCAGACACTGGCAAGCGCGGTGGCTGTCTGTGGCTGACCCTGCTGGGTCTGGGGTTCATCGTGCTGGTGTTCGGCATCATCATCTACGCCATCACCCGCGAGCAGACCGCCGACATTCAAGCCAACGAGCTGGGTGCCATTCAGGCCTGCTGGGTCAAGGCGAATGACCCGACGGCCAAGCCGACCTCGCGCTCGTTCGCTACCGATAGCTGCAAGGAAATGGAAAAGCAGTTCCGTATCAAGTACGGCCGTGAGCCCGAGTAGATGAGCAAGGATCAGACCGCTCCGTCCAAGCGCTTCCTGCTGATTCTGTGCCTGCTGCTGCTGGCCATCGTGCTGGCGATCGGGGCGTGGGTGTGGGGCCGTTTTGGTGTCGCCTACCTGCGCCCCTTCGGCGATCAGGAACAGCAGGCGGTGTTCTTTCAGGGCGGCGGGCTGAAACTGCCCGCCGAGCTCGCCGGGCCGGGCAAGATCCGCGTGGTGCATTTCTGGGATCCCCAGTGCCCGTGCCACAAGGAAACCGATGCCCACCTCAATTATCTGATCAGCCTCTACCGCTTTTCCGGCGTCGAGTTTTACAGTGTGCAGAAGCCGGGAAGCGAGGGCGAAATGCTGCCGTTCCTGCGCGGCAAGCTCACGCCTCTTGAGTCGCTGGAGGGCATGGAGTCGATTCCGGCCAGCCCGGCCATCGCCATCTGGGATCAGCAGGGGCGTCTGGCTTATGCTGGCCCCTACAGCGAGGGGTTGGTGTGCAACTCCTCGAACAGTTTCGTGGAACCGATTCTCGACGCGCTTTCGGCGAACCGCAGTGTTTCCGCGGCCAATACCATGTCGGTTGGCTGCTACTGTGATTGGAAGCCTGTAGAAGGATCGTGATTTGAGGCAATGCCCTGCTTTTTTAAGGGTTATTGCTGTGCGACATATTGCCGCGCAATCGCGCCGATATGAGCCACTATTATAAGTCGCAACTCATCCATCCATTCGCGGCCCGCCAGCGGGCCGCGGTTTCGGCTCGCGCTACAGGTGCGGCCACATGGGGCTTTGCGAGCTGAGCGAGATATCACCGGGCGCAGGGTTGCGGCCGGCGGTGTAGGGCTGGGGCAGTGCGGGGCGAGCTATACACCCTGACTATTTGTAGGCCCATCGTCGTTATGCGGTTGGTTTTTTTGGCTGCGTAACCGAAAATGTCGCCCCCTCCGTTTAGTAGTTTCGATGCTGAAACGATTTCGGTGCGCCTGTGCACCGTTTTCCTGGCATGCCCTGCCGTATTGGGCATCAGGCTGAACAGAACGCTATGTGGGATATCACTTTGCTGAAGGTCGTGAAATGAGAGAAGAGAAGTACCACCGCTTGTTCCGCACGCTTCTGACGATTGTCGTGGCCGTCTCCCTGAGTGGCTGCGATTGGATTCTTTTCGATTCGAAAGGCCAGATCGGCATTGAGCAGCGCAACCTCATCATTACCGCCACTCTGCTGATGCTGATCGTGGTGGTACCCGTCATTTTCATGACCATTCTGTTCGCCTGGCGCTATCGCTCCTCGAACAAGGACGCGACCTACGCGCCCGAGTGGGCTCATTCGCACAAGATCGAGGCCATCGTCTGGGGCGTTCCTTGCGTGATCATCGCCGTACTGGCGGTCATCACCTGGAAGACCACGCACGAGCTGGACCCGTACAAGCCGATCGAATCCGATGTCAAACCACTGGTCGTCGAAGTGGTTTCGCTGGATTGGAAATGGCTGTTCATCTACCCGGAGCAGGGCATCGCTACCGTCAATGAACTGTACGTTCCTGCGAACACCCCGCTGAGCTTCCAGATCACCTCTCAGACCGTGATGAATACCTTCTTCATCCCGCAGCTGGGCGGCATGGTCTATGCCATGGGCGGCATGCGCACTCAACTGCATCTGATTGCCAACGAGCCGGGCGAGTTCTTCGGCGTATCGGGCAACTACAGCGGTCACGGTTTCTCGGGCATGAAGTTCAAGACTCATGCAACCAGCAACGAAGAGTTCGAGCAGTGGGTGGCCAAGGTCAAACAGTCGCCGAACACGCTGGACTTCAACGGTAGCTACCAGCTGCTGAGCAAGGCAAGCGAGAACAACCCCGTCGAGTACTTCAACGCTCAGCCTGGTCTGTTCCGTCAGATCCTTGGCCAGTACATCGATTACAAGAGCAACCCTGTGAGCGAAGCCGCGCACGATTCAGGTGCGGAGGAATAAACGATGTTCGGAAAGCTGACACTAGATGCAATACCCCTGCACGAGCCCATCCTTGTCGTCACGATGATTGCCGTGGTGCTGGGTGGTCTCGGGCTGTTCGCCGCCCTGACCTACTTCAAGAAGTGGGGCTACCTGTGGCACGAATGGCTGACTTCGGTCGACCACAAGAAAATCGGCGTGATGTACATCATCGTCGCCCTGGTCATGCTGCTGCGCGGCTTCGCCGACGCGATCATGATGCGTACCCAGCTGGCGATCGCCACTGGCGGCTCCGAAGGGTATCTGCCACCGCACCACTACGATCAGATCTTCACCGCTCACGGTACGATCATGATCTTCTTCGTGGCCATGCCACTGGTGGTCGGTCTGATGAACATCGTCACGCCGCTGCAGATCGGTGCGCGCGACGTTGCCTTCCCGTTCCTCAACTCGCTGAGCTTCTGGCTCTTCGTGGTGGGTGTACTGCTGACCAACGTTTCGCTGTTCGTGGGCGAGTTCGCCATGACCGGCTGGGTCGCGTATCCACCGCTGTCAGGCATCGAGTACAGTCCGGGAGTCGGGGTCGACTACTACATATGGGCGCTGCAGATATCCGGTATCGGTACGCTGCTGACCGGTGTCAACTTCTTCGTGACCATCATCAAGATGCGTGCCCCTGGCATGACCCTGATGAAAATGCCGATCTTCACCTGGACCATCCTGTGCACCAGCGTGATCATCTGCGGCGCGTTCCCGATTCTGACCGCCGTACTCGGCATGCTGACTCTGGATCGCTACCTGGATTTCCACTTCTTCACTAACGAAGCTGGTGGCAACCCGATGATGTACGTCAACCTCCTGTGGGCCTGGGGCCACCCTGAGGTGTACATCCTGATCCTGCCGGCCTTCGGCGTGTTCTCCGAAGTAACCTCGGTGTTCGCTCGCAAGCGTCTGTTCGGCTATGCCTCGATGGTCTGGGCTACCGTGGCGATCACCGTACTGTCGTTCGTGGTATGGCTGCACCACTTCTTCACCATGGGCTCCGGCGCCAGCGTCAACGCCTTCTTCGGTATCGCGACGATGATCATCGCCATCCCGACCGGTGTGAAAATCTTCACCTGGCTGTTCACCATGTACCGCGGTCGTCTGGAGTTCACTTCGCCGATCCTGTGGACCCTGGGCTTCATCATCACCTTCTCCATCGGTGGTATGACCGGCGTACTGCTGGCCGTTCCAGGTGCTGACTTCCTGCTGCACAACAGCCTGTTCCTGATCGCCCACTTCCACAACGTGATCATCGGCGGTGCGGTATTCGGCTACATGGCCGGTATCACCTTCTGGTTCCCGAAAGCGTTCGGCTTCAAGCTGCACGAAGGTTGGGGCAAGGCATCGTTCTGGTTCTGGATCGTCGGTTTCTACCTGGCGTTCATGCCGCTGTACATCCTCGGCTTCATGGGCATGACCCGTCGTCTGAACAGCACCACCAACCCAGAATGGGAGCCGTGGCTGCACATCGCCGTGGTCGGCGCCGTGCTGATCGGTATCGGTATCCTCTGCACCCTGATCCAGTTCGCTGTGTCGATCATCAAGCGCAAGGAACTGGCCGACGTGACTGGCGACCCATGGGACGCTCGTACCCTGGAATGGTCGACTTCGTCGCCACCGCCGTTCTACAACTTCGCGGTAACCCCGCGTGGTGATCGTATCGACGAGTTCCACGAAATGAAGCGTGACGGTCTGCCGGCTGCGCCCACCAAGTACTCGCCGATCCACATGCCGAAGAACACCGGCGTTGGCCTGATCATGTCCGTAGGTGCTCTGGCCTTGGGTTTCGCGCTGATCTGGCACATCTGGTGGCTGGCTGCATTGAGCTTCGTGGGTACCTTCGCCGTCCTGATTCGCAACAGCTACAACACGGACGTCGACTACTACGTGCAGCCCGATGAAATCGAACGCATCGAGAAGGCACACATTCAAGCAAAGGCTAAGCAGGCTTAAACCATGTCTAGTGAAGTGATCAGCAACCACGCTGCTCATGCCGATGAGCATGAGCACGAACATCACCACGACGCGGGTGAGATGAAGGTCTTCGGGTTCTGGATTTACCTGATGACCGACTGCATCCTGTTCGCGAGTATCTTCGCAGGCTTCGCGGTGCTCAGCACCGCGTACGCCGGCGGTCCTACTCCGAAGGATCTGATCGACCTGAAACTCGTTCTGGTCGAAACATTCGCCCTGTTGTTCTCGAGCATCACCTACGGCATGGCCATGCTGGCCATGTACCGTGGCGACAAAGGCAAGGTGCTGTCCTGGCTGGCAGCCACCTTCCTGTTCGGTGTGGTGTTCATCTCGATCGAGCTGTACGAGTTCCATCACCTGATCCACGAAGGTGCCGCTCCGCAGGTCAGTGCTTACTGGTCCGCGTTCTTCACCCTGGTCGGCACCCACGGTCTGCACGTCAGTGCCGGTCTGGTGTGGATGGCGGTGATGATGCATCAGGTCGCCAGCCGCGGCCTGACGCCGGTCACCCAGACCCGCCTGAGCTGCCTGAGCCTGTTCTGGCACTTCCTCGACGTGGTGTGGATCTGCGTGTTTACCGTTGTCTATCTGATGGGGGCTCTGTAATGGCTCATGATCACCACTCTGCCGCCGGCGCGAGCCATGGCAGCACCAAGGATTACGTAGTCGGTTTCGTACTGTCGGTAATCCTCACCGTGATCCCGTTCGCGATCGTGATGAACCCCGTCATGTCGAAAGCGGCCACGCTGTTCACCATCGTCGCTTTCGCGGTCGTGCAGATCTACGTACACCTCGTGTACTTCCTGCACATGAACACCTCGTCCGAGCAGCGTTGGAATACGGTGGCGTTCGCGTTCACCATCCTGATCACCATCATCGTCGTAGCGCTCTCGATCTGGATCATCTGGAGCATGCACTACTACATGATGGCCAACTAAAAAGAGAGCAGCCTGATGTTCAAGCAATACCTGCTCCTGACCAAGCCGGGCATCGTCTTCGGAAACATGATTTCCGTTGCCGGTGGCTTCTTCCTGGCTTCGAAGGGGGATATCGACCTGATGCTGTTCCTGGCAACAGCGCTCGGCGTCGCTCTGGTCATTGCTTCCGGTTGCGTGTTCAACAACTACATCGATAGGGACATCGATGAAAAGATGGAGCGGACCAAGAACAGGGTGCTGGTAAAAGGCCTGGTTCCGCCGACTCATGCCATCGTTTACGCCTGCATCCTCGGGATTGCAGGCGTTGCCTTGCTCTATAAAGCCACGAACCTGCTTGCTGTCGCCTTGGTCCTGATGGGCTTCGTCGTCTACGTCGGGCTGTACAGCCTGTACCTCAAGCGGAATTCGGTTTATGGAACCCTGGTTGGCAGTCTGTCGGGCGCCGCTCCCCCTGTTGTGGGCTATTGCGCTGTAAGCAACGAGTTCGATGTAGGTGCGGCGATTCTGCTGCTGATCTTCAGCCTCTGGCAGATGCCTCACTCCTACGCGATCGCGATCTTTCGTTTCAATGACTACCAGGCCGCCAACATTCCGGTGTTGCCGGTGATCAAGGGCATTCCTGCTGCCAAGCGCAGCATCGTCCTGTACATCGCCGCGTTCCTGGTCGCCACCCTGATGCTGACCATCAGTGGTTACGCCGGTTACAGCTACTTCGTGGTAGCGGTGGTCAGCGGTGCCTACTGGTTGTGGATGGGGGTGTCGGGCTACAAGGCAGTCGATGACAAGGTCTGGGCACGCAAGCTGTTCGTGTTCTCGATCGTCACCATCACCGCGCTGAGCGTGATGATGTCGGTAGACTTCCAGGCTACGCCGAGCCAGATGCTGATGACCTCGGTCAACAACATCTGTGGTGCGGACAACGTCAGTGGTTTCTGCGCGGCGTTCGCCGCCCGCTAAACCTCGACGCGCGAATCGAACGGGCCCCGTTATCGCTGATGACGGGGCCCGTTTTCGTTTGCCAGGTATCGAAAAACGATCTGCGCTTTCTGGTAGACAGGGCCGTGTGCTGTCCCCTGTCGACATGCTCGTTCACGATGCGTAAACGCCGCTTTCGGCTCACCTCTTTCGCCCTGCGGACCAGCTTTCGGCCGTTACCCCGCTGCGCTACGGCTCACCTGTTTTCGTGGCGGCGCCACGGCTTTGCGCTGGCGGCCTCGTTTACCTTTTTAAACTCTCTGCAAGGGCTGTTAAGGTGTCTGCCCTGAAGGGTTCGGCTATCTGGAGAAACGACCATGGGTGAGCAGGATCCTTTCATCAAGGGCCTCAAGGAGCGTCTGCCCGACGACCTCAGGGACTCCTTCAGCGCCGAGCAGCTCGATGCGCTTCAGGTCGCTTTCGGGGCGCGTCAGTGGGGCCGGCATAGTCTGGATCTGCGCGGTACGGTCAAGCTGTGGCGCTGGCGCTATTACTTCGTGCTGCTGGCCGGGCGCAACAAGCGCGACCTCAGTCGAGCCCAGCAGGAGCTGTCGCTGACCGCCAAGGCGATAGGCGTCAGCGTGTTTCTGCTGGTGTCGCTGGCGCTGGGGTTGCTGTTTCTCTATCTGCTCAAGTCGGCCCTGGGTATCAACCTGTTTTCCGGGTTTTCGCTGGGCGTGTGGGACTGGTTCAAGAGCGGCTGAACAGCATCGCCTTCAAGCCGCCTTCGGCCTGCGCATCGGGGAACTCCGCCGGGTTTTCCAGGCGCCGCTCGAAGCGCAGCTCGGGTGCTTCGCTGGCCATGCCGGCGATCAGGAAGTCGCTGCCGATGTTGGGGTCGTTGACGCAGGCCAGCACGCGGCCTTCGGCACTGAGCAGCTCGGGGAGCTTGCGGAGAATTTTCTGGTAGTCACGGGTGAGGGCGAAGCTGCCCTTCTGGAAGGAGGGCGGGTCGATGATGATCAGATCATAGGGGCCGTGGCGTTTTACCTTGCCCCATGACTTGAACAGCTCGTGGCCCAGAAAGCTGACCCGGCTCAGGTCATGGCCGTTGAGGCGATGGTTGTCACGGCCGCGGCTCAGCGCCGCCTTGGCCATGTCCAGGTTGACCACATGCTCGGCACCACCAGCGAGTGCCGCGATGGAGAATCCGCAGGTATAGGCGAACAGGTTGAGTATCCGCTGGCCGCTGGCATTCTCGCGGACCCAGCGGCGGCCCAGGCGCATATCGAGAAACAGCCCGGTGTTCTGCTTGCGACCCAGGTCGAGAAGAAAGCGCAGGCCGTCTTCCTCGATGATCCACTCTTCGGGCAACTCGCCCACCAGACACTGCATCGGGCTGTCGGTCTGATAGCGATGCTGCAGCAGCAGGCTGTGGGCCTGGCTGCGCTGCCATTCGCCGGACTGGCTCACTTGCAGCAACATCGTCTGCAGGGCCTCGAGTTCATCGGCCGGCGGCTCCCTGAACAGGCACACCAGCACGATGCCCTGCAGCCAGTCGACGGTGATGTGTTCGAGCCCTTCCCAGCAACGACCACGGCCATGGAACAGGCGCAGGGTGTGCGCCGGTGCGTCATCGAGCGCACGGCTGAGGTGCTGGTGGAGAAAATCCAGATTGGCAGGGGTCATGGGGGCTATCGGTTGCCGGGCGCGGCAGTTTAAACCAAAGCGCTGCATCGCTCACGAAGCCTCGCCTGCGGTTTCATGCATGACGCCCCTGTCGGCCGGGTTGGGGCAATGGCCGCCCGCTTGCCCTCGAGCAGGCCCCGCGCTAACCTGCGCAGGCCGCTGCACAATCAGCGGCCGGGTTTGGCGACCCGATCTACGTTAGGCGCACAGGCGCCAAAAACACATTTGCAGGCGCTTTTTTTACGCCCGCAGTGTCGTTTTATGGTGGCCGTGCGCGGGAGACCTTCGGGTCTGCCGGGTGCCTAACGTCCCGGTTCGCCAACCTGCGCACGGCTGCCACCCATGATCGTTTGGCGACGGTTCGTGGCAGCTCCAGCAATACGTTAGGAGCACTACACCATGACCCATCCACACGCCCTCGATCCGTCCGCATGCTGCCCTGCTGATCACGAGCACGGAGGCTGCCATGACTGACTTCCTCCCGCTATCCAGCAACCCGACCACCACCCCAGTGCTGCTGATCGACAGCCGTTGTTCCTACGCCGACCTGCATGAAAGCGCCCAGCAGCGTTTCAGGGCGGTGTGCGGCCTGCTGCACAGTCTCGCCGCCATGAGCATCACCCAGGCCGACGGCCTGGACATACAGCACATCAGCGAAGCCGCGTACCTGCTTGCCGAGGATGGCTGCGATCTGGCCAGGGCCGCTCACCAGGCGGCGATGCGCGAGAAGCGTCTGCGCTGAACGAGGGGGGCGGGTCGGCAACCGGCCTGCCCGCACCGGGCGCGGCACCTCGACGCTTCGCCCAGGCCGGCTTTTTCGCCATGCATAAAAAAGCCCGTCACGAGGACGGGCCAACTGTGCCATGACACTGGAGTAAAACGATGCGATGCAGCCTTACAGGATCGACAGCGGGTAGTTGAAGATCAGGCGGTTCTCGTCGAACTCGTTGGCGCTGTAGTCGCGACGGATGCTCGCGTTGCGCCAGCGCATGCTCAGGTTCTTGAACGCGCCGCTCTGGATCACGTAGGCCAGCTCGGTTTCACGGCCCCATTCCTTGCCATCGTCGGTGGTGCCGACATGCACGTTGCTGCCGCTGATGTAACGGTTCATCAGGGTCAGGCCAGGAACGCCCACACCGGCGAAGTTGAAGTCATGACGCACCTGCCAGGATTTCTCCTTGGCGTTGTCGTAGCTGGAGTTGTAGCTGTCGTTGGCCAGGGTACCGCCGCTGGTGCCCGAAACGCGCATCCAGCCGGTGTCGCCGCTGACCTTCTGCAGGCCGACGTAGACGGTGTTGCTGCCGTACTTGGCGGAGAACAGGCCGGAGTAGACCTTGTTGTCCAGCTTGCCGGCTTTGGCCGAGCCATCGTCTTCGCCCTGGAAGTAGCCGAGGTTGGCGCCCAGTGTCCAGTCGCCGATCGGCTGGCTGTGGGTCAGCTGTACGTACTGCTGCTCGTAGATATCCTTGAGTTCCGCGCCCCACAGGCCGATCAGGGTGCGGTCGCCATTGAACTTGTATTCGCCACCGACGAAGTTGAAGCGGTCGGAAGCGGCACCTGCGTAGATCAGGTCTTCCATGCTCGCGTTGTTACGCTCGCTGTTCTGGCGGAACTGACCGCCATACAGGGTCAGGCCGGTGATCTCGTTGGACGTGACCTGGCCACCACGCAGGGTCTGCGGCAGGGAACGACCATCGTCGGCACGCAGGATCGGCAGCACTGGCATCCACTCGCCGACCTTCAGTTCGGTCTTGGAGATCTTGGCTTTGGCAGCCAGGGCCAGGCGACCGTAGTCATCCGCCGGGCGACCATCGTCATGGCGCGGCAGCAGGCCGGTGCCGTAGGTGCCGCCACCGCCGTCGAGCTTGACCGAGAGCATGCCCAGGGCATCGACACCGAAGCCGACCACGCCAGGGGTGTAACCGGAGCGCGCATCGAGGATGAAGCTCTGCGTCCACTCTTCGGCCTTGCTCTGGGCGTTGGCCGGGTTGGTGAAGTTCCGGTTGATGTAGAAGTTGCGCAGGTTCAGGGAAACCTTGGCGTCGTCGACGAAACCTTCGGCCTGGGCTGCGAAGGGCAGGGCGAGGGCCATGCTGCCTGCGCCGATGAGGCCCAGCGAGATGATCTTGCGTGGTGTCATTGTTGTTGTGCTCCCGTTTTTTGAACAGACCATCCTCTGCCAATCACCGATCGACATGCCGTGAGGAAGGTATGGATAGCCCCGTGCAGGGCGACAGACCTGCGTGCAGACACACAGGACTCTGCTTCAGGCCCTAGCCGTCGGCGAATAGGTGGCGCGCAGGTATCGAGATGAATGCGGCAGACTGGGCAAGGGAGCCCAAGGCGAGTTGGCGTGGTGCGGATGACGTGAAGGCGACAGTCTTCATGGTGCGACCTTTTTTGTTTTTATTAGGTTCTGTTGTCATACAACATTGCCGCTGATTATCTGCAGCTCTGAATCGGCTTGTCAACGCACTCTGATGAAATGTTCCGTCAGGCCCGTTCACGTCGCTCCTTTGCGATTCCATAATGTGGGAAAACCCGCATGAAGCCTGCATTTCAGTTATCGCGGCGGCTAATTTCTGTATGTCCGCATGGGCCAACTATACGACCTTGGCCGCCGGCCAGATAATAAGAAATGTTGTGTGATAACGTATGACGATATTTATCAGTGCAGGAAATCCCATGCCGCATTGTCTTGTCGAGGCCCCGCGCTCACTGGAAAAAACGCTCGGTGGCGATGAGTTGGTCGCTCTGGTGCATGACGCCGCGATGGGCACCGGATTGTTCAGGGAGGGTGAGGTGAAGGTGCGTCTGAGCCTCTACGACCACTACAGTGTCGGCGGCAGTCAGGGCGATTTCCTGCATGTGATCTTCTACCTGCTGGCCGGCCGTACGGACGAGCAGAAGAAAGCCCTGTCGATGGCCATCGTGCGCTCGCTGGTGGAGCGCCTGCCGGAGGTCGAAAGCATTTCTCTGGATGTGCGGGACATGCGCCGTGAAGCCTTCAGCAACCGGCGCAGTTGCCTGGTCGCAGGCTGATGGGCAGGCCGGGCGGCCGAGGTGCCGCCCGACTGTTGGTTGAACCCGGCAGGAGATCAGCCCCGGTAGTAGCGCTGCGCCACGAACGGGGTCTTGGCGACCTTCATGGCGACGCGCTTGCCGCGCACCAGGGCCCATACATCGCTGTCCACGGCGACGTGGCTGCTCCGTACGTACCCCATGGCCAGCGGTGCGCCCAGGCTCGGGCCGAAGCCTCCGCTGCACACCTGACCGATGAGCTCGCCCTCGGCATTCACCAGTTCCGCACCTTCACGTACCGGCGTACGTTCCTGGGGTAGCAGGCCGACACGTTTGCGGGCGACGCCTTCCCGCTGCTGCGCGAAGATCCGCTCGGCACCCGGGAAGCCGCCTGGGCGAGTGCCATCGGCCCGTCGCGCCTTGGAGATCGCCCAGAGCAGGCTCGCCTCGATCGGCGTGGTGTCGGTGCTCATGTCGTGGCCATACAGGCACAGGCCGGCCTCCAGGCGCAGCGAGTCACGGGCGCCCAGGCCGATCGCCTGCACTTCGGGCTCGGCCAGCAGGCTGCGTGCCAGGGCTTCGGCATGGGCGGCGGGCACGGAGATTTCGTAGCCATCCTCACCGGTGTAGCCCGAGCGGCTGACGTAGCAATCGACGCCGAGCAGGCGTACCGCGGCGAACTGCATGAAGGTCATCTTCGCGACTTCAGGTGCCAGGCGGGTGAGTACGTCGACCGCCCTGGGGCCCTGCAGGGCGAGCAGGGCGCGCTCGAAGCGCGATTCGATCTGGCACTGGTTGGCGATGTGCTGCTGCAGGTGCATCAGGTCCTGATGCTTGCAGGCCGCGTTGACCACCAGAAACAGCGTGTCGTCGCCCAGGTTGGCGACCATCAGGTCGTCGAGGATGCCGCCATTGGCGTCGGTGAACATGGCGTAGCGCTGCATGCCCACCGGCAGGTCGACGATATCCACCGGTACCAGGCTCTCCAGCGCCTTGGCGGCGCCGGCGCCGCGCAGGATGATCTGGCCCATGTGCGAGACGTCGAACAGCCCGGCGGCTTCGCGGGTGTGCAGGTGTTCCTTCATCACGCCGAGCGGATATTGCACCGGCATCTCGTAGCCAGCGAACGGCACCATGCGTGCGCCCAATTCCAGGTGCAGCGCGTGGAGGGGCGTTTTCGCCAGAATTTCAGAGCTCATTGCGCTCTCCTGTGTAGGTCGTGAGCGGCCCGCAATCGCGTGCGGGCATAAGGGGGGCTGCCGAAGCGTTCGGCAGCCCGGCGCGATCAGGCGTCCTGATAAGCCTCGATGGGGGGGCAGGCACAGACCAGATTGCGGTCGCCGAACACGTTGTCGACCCGGCCTACCGGCGGCCAGTATTTGCCGTCGATCAGACTGCGGGTCGGGAAGACCGCCTGCTCGCGGCTGTACGGATGCGTCCACTCGCCCACCAGTTCGGCGGCGGTGTGCGGGGCATTCTTCAGCGGGTTGTCGTCGACATTCAGCTCGCCGCGTTCGACCGCCCGAATTTCCTCGCGAATGGCGATCATGGCGTCGCAGAAGCGATCCAGCTCTTGCTTGGACTCGCTTTCGGTCGGCTCGATCATCAGCGTGCCAGCCACCGGGAAGGACATGGTGGGGGCATGGAAGCCAAAGTCGATCAGGCGCTTGGCCACGTCGTCGACGCTGATGCCGCTGCTGTCCTTGAGCGGGCGCAGATCGAGGATGCACTCGTGGGCCACCAGGCCGCCTTCACCGCTGTACAGCACCGGGTAGTGCTCTTCCAGGCGACGGGCGATGTAGTTGGCATTGAGGATCGCCATCTGCGACGCCAGGCGCAGGCCGGTACCGCCCATCATGCGGATGTACATCCAGGTGATCGGCAGGATGCTGGCGCTGCCGAATGGCGCGGCACTGACCGCGCCTTCCTTGCGCTGCATGTGGGCGTGACCGGGGAGGAAAGGCGCCAGGTGGGACTTCACGCCGATCGGGCCGACACCCGGGCCGCCACCGCCATGGGGAATGCAGAAGGTCTTGTGCAGGTTGAGGTGGGAGACGTCGCCGCCGAACTTGCCGGGCGCACAGAGGCCGACCATGGCGTTCATGTTGGCGCCGTCGATGTACACCTGACCGCCGTTGTCGTGGACGATGGCGCAGATCTCGCGAATGCCTTCCTCGAACACCCCGTGGGTGGACGGGTAGGTGATCATGATCGCCGCCAGCTGATCGCGGTGCTGCTCGGCCTTGGCGCGCAGATCGGCGATATCGACGTTGCCGCGAGCGTCGCAGGCGGTGACGACCACGCGCATGCCGGCCATATGGGCGGTGGCCGGGTTGGTGCCGTGGGCCGATTGCGGGATCAGGCAGATGTCGCGCTTGTCGTCGCCGCGGCTGTGGTGGTAGGCGCGGATCGCCAGCAGGCCGGCGTATTCACCCTGGGAGCCGGCATTGGGCTGCAGCGATACGGCGTCGTAGCCGGTGGCAGCGCAGAGCATGGCTTCCAGCTCATCGGTCAGTTGCTGATAGCCGGCGCTCTGCTCGGCAGGGGCGAAGGGATGCAGGTTGCCGAATTCCGCCCAGGTGACGGGAATCATCTCGCTGGCCGCGTTGAGCTTCATGGTGCAGGAGCCCAGCGGGATCATGCTGCGGTCCAGGGCCAGGTCCTTGTCGGCGAGCTTGCGCAGGTAGCGCATCAGCTCGGTTTCCGAGTGGTAGCGGTTGAATACCGGGTGCTCGAGGATCGCCGACTGACGCAGTTGCGCAGCGGGCAGGCCGGTGTCGTCCGTCTTGGCCAGGGCCGCGAAGTCCGGCAGAGGTTTGCCATCGGCGAACAGGGTCCAGAGTTGCTCGATATCCGCCTGAGTGGTGGTTTCGTCGAACGACAGGCCGATACGCCCGGCGTCCACTTCGCGCAGGTTGATGCCGGCTGCACGGGCTTTCTGGTGCAGTGCCGCGGTCCGCTCGCCACTTTGCAGGGTGAGGGTGTCGAAGAATGCCTGTTGTTCGATCTGCAGACCGAGCGCCTGCAGGCCGCGGGCGAAGATCAGCGTCAGTTGGTGGACGCGCTGGGCGATCCGGGTGAGCCCCTGCGGGCCGTGGTAGACGGCGTACATGGCGGCGATATTGGCCAGCAGCACCTGAGCGGTGCAGATGTTGCTGGTGGCCTTCTCGCGGCGGATATGCTGTTCGCGGGTCTGCATGGCCAGGCGCAGGGCCGGGTTGCCGAAGCGGTCCACCGAGAGGCCGACCAGGCGGCCCGGCATGTCGCGCTTGAACGCGTCACGGGTAGCGAAATAGGCGGCATGCGGGCCACCGAAGCCCAGCGGCACGCCGAAACGTTGCGCGCTGCCCAGCGCCACGTCGGCACCGAACTCGCCAGGCGCCTGCAGCAGGGTCAGGGCCAGCAGATCGGCTGCCACGGCCACCAGGGCGTTGGCGCCGTGGAAACGCTCGACCACGTCGCGGTAATCGAAGATGTCGCCATTGCTCGCCGGGTATTGCAGCAGAGCGCCAAAGAAGGCGCTGGCGTCGTCGATGGCGGCCTCGTCACCGACCACCACTTCGATGCCCAGCGGCTCGGCGCGGGTACGCAGCACGTCGAGGGTCTGCGGGTGACAGTGCTGGGAGGCGAAGAAGGCGTTGGCGGCCTTGTTCTTCGACAGCCGCTTGCAGAAGGTCATGGCTTCGGCGGCGGCGGTGCCTTCGTCGAGCAGCGAGGCGTTGGCGATCGGCAGGCCGGTGAGGTCGCTGATCAGGGTCTGGAAGTTCAGCAGCGACTCCAGGCGGCCTTGGGATATCTCCGGCTGGTAAGGCGTGTAGGCGGTGTACCAGGCCGGGTTTTCCAGCAGGTTGCGCAGGATCGGCGAGGGTGTGTGCGTGCCGTAGTAACCCTGGCCGATGTAGTTGCGAAACAGCTGGTTCCTGGCGGCGATGGCCTTGATGGCGGCCAGCGCATCGGCTTCGCTCTGGCCGTCGCCAGCAGGCAGCACGCTGGTGCCCTTGATGCTGCCGGGAATGACGCTGGCGGTCAGTGCGTCGAGGTCGCTGAAACCGAGGGTTTCGAGCATGGCAGCGGTATCTTGGTCGCGTGGGCCGATATGGCGTGCGATGAATTCGTTGCGGGTGGTCAAGTCGGTCATGGTTTTCTCTCAGGCGTCGGCTTTGGCGTTGAGCAGGCGCTCGTAGGCGTCCTGATCGAGCAGGCCGGCCAGCGCCTCGGCGTTGCTTGGGCGGAAGCGGAAGAACCAGCCCTGTCCCAGCGGTTCGGCGTTGACCAGCTCGGGGCTGGCCTCGAGGTCGGCGTTCACTTCGACCACTTCGCCGTCGAGCGGCATGCCGATGTTGCTCGCTGCCTTCACCGATTCCAGCACGGCCACTTCTTCACCGGCGGTGTAGGCCTGCAGGTCGGGCAACTGTACGAATACCACGTCACCCAGTGCGTCTTGAGCGTAGGCGGTGATGCCCACGGTGACCAGCCCATCGGCCTCCTGACGCAGCCATTCGTGCTCGACGGTAAAACGCAATTCGCTCATGGGGACTCCTTGGTGGTTTTCGTGCCCATCTGTGTGGGCGCAGCTAATGGGTAGAGCCATTAGCAAACTAGGTGCCAGTTTATTTTTTATATATAAATCAATGGCTTAATGTTTTTAATTGGGTGTGAGGCGACGATTTGTATCGATTTCGATACGCAGTGTTCCGTCTTTAAGCCCCAGCCCACGGCAAGGCCCCGAATGTCGCAGCTGACAAACTCCGTGTCGTATTCGATACGTTGTATTTAAAACGATACATGTGGCGCAGGCGCCCGCAATCGGGTGGCGGAGGGGGAGTCAGTGCAGGGCGGTACCTGCGCTCAACTGGCGCAGGCGATCGCCCAGGCGGACGTGCAGCGCCGGGTCGTCGCACAGCAGCAGGGCACGCTGGACATCGAAACGCTCCGCCTGTGGGCAATCGAGGCGCTGGTAGAGCTCGGCTCGGGCCAGATGATCACTGACGTTGGGAGGCGCCAGTTGCAACACGCGCTCGGCGTCTTTCAGGGCGGACAGGTAGTCCTCGTCCTGCACATGCAGATAGCGCAGGTTGCGTGACAGGCGCACGATCATGCTGCGGGCATCGCAGGCGAGCATGTGTTCGGCACTCAGCTGGGCCTGCGGGCCGATGTAGCGCAGCAGCAGCTCACGACAGTCGCGGGTATACAGGCGCCGCCCGCCACAGGGGTCGAGCAGGTGGTCGGCACCGGGAACTCGCAACAGGAAGTAGCCAGGGAAATTGACGCCCTGCAAAGGGATGCCCAGACGCCGCGCCAGCTCCAGGGCGATCAGTGCGATGCTCAGGGGCTGGCCACGACGGCGCAGCAGCACCTTGTGCAGCAGCGCTGCCTGTGGCCGCACCGGGTTGTCGTCATCTTCGTGGAAGTTCAGGTCGTTGAGGCGGCGCAACAAAGGCTGCGCGAGCTCCTGCGGGGGGAGGTTGGGGAGGCCTGCATCGACCTGGTGCTTCAAGCCGTCGAGCTCGCTGACGATCAGCTTGGGTTGCACGGCCATGTCATGTTCGGCAGCGACCCACAAGGCCGCTTCGAAGAGCGCCGGCTGCTCGGTGTTCAGACAGGCAAGGCAGTGGTCGCGCGCACTCATGGTCACCTCCCGTGGGTGACCTCTGTTTTAACCGTGCGCGCGCCTGACGTCTAGAGCTGAAGGCCGCGGATATGTTGCCGGCGATTTGTACGGCACCGCCCGCCGATCATTCCGCCTGGGCTTCGCTACCCAGTTCACCGAGGGCATCGGGCTGGTTCTTGAAGGCCTTGGCGAACACATCGCGGTTTCTGGCCATGTAGATGCCCAGCTCTTCGCCCTGTTCCTCGCTGAGGGACGGTACCGCCTTCTGCAGTACCTCGCTGAGCAGTTCTGCCAGTTCCAGCATCTTGTCGTGACGGTCGGCTTCGGCTTTATCCATGAATAAACGCTCCGGATCGCGACTGCTGCGGTATACCACTTCGACGGCCATTCATCACCTCTACGCCTTCACGCTAATGGTTGAAAATATACTGTTCATACATACAGTTTCGGCAAGCATAATGAACCTTGCTGCATTTGAACAGGGTAAACATGATTGCCGGTGTGCGCGGCATCTTGTCACGCGCTGCGAACCGTCGCATCCGTGCCTTTTCGCCGACGGCGGGCTTCTCTGTGCCACGGCAGGCGCTGCGGGCCAGCTTCGCTGGTCTCGTTCCTGCATGGAAGTGTCATGCAGACGCGCAATCATGGCGGCATTCGGCTGCATGAATCGTGGAGAGGGAAAGGGTATGGAGTGGTTGGATATCAGCCGCAAGCAGATGCACAAGGGCGCGAACTCGATCGGCTGTTCGTCGAGGGCCTCCACTACCTGGGCCTGGCGCTGGGGGCAATGGTCAACACCTATTTAAAGACCAACAAACCAGTACGTACTACAAGGTAGTCATCTGATCGCTTGAGATCTCTGGCATCATCGAATTTTGAATGGTAGGGGAGGGGAGTCTTTGTGAAATGGGCAGATCGCAGCAGGGAACGCATGCACAAGCAGGCTAATTCGATAGGGAACCTTTTTGTCGAAGGGTTCCATTACATGGGGCTATTCGCCATCGGTGCCGCTACCGCATGGGCTTCGGTCATGGCTTTCATGGACATGGTGGAAGCACGCCATGCCAGCGTAGACGACATCTTGCTTCTATTCATCTACCTGGAGCTTGGGGCGATGGTAGGGATCTACTTTAAAACGAACCATCTCCCGATAAGGTTTCTGTTGTACATCGCGATCACGGCGCTTACCCGACTTCTGATCGGTGACGTGTCCCACCACAAGGCGCCGGATATCGGCCTGCTGTACCTGTGTGGCGGTATCTTCTTCCTGGCGCTGTCGGTGCTGGCGGTGCGCTTCGCGTCCTACAAGTTTCCGTCCAGCAAGGCCATCGACTCGAGCGGCGAAGTGGTCGGCGACAACTACTCGGAGAAGTAGTGACGCCTGTCAGTCACTCAGCGGGGCGAACAGTGCCTGCAGGTCGTCCTCGCTGAGTTGCCATTGCGCCTGGCTGCCGCCTTCTTCCAGCAGGCCGTGGGCCAGGCTGGCCTTGGCGTGCTGCAGTTGCTGGATCTTCTCCTCGACGCTGCCACGGGCGATCAGCTTGTAGACGAACACCGGCTTGTCCTGGCCGATCCGGTAGGCACGATCGCTGGCCTGGGCCTCCGCTGCGGGGTTCCACCAGGGGTCGAAGTGGATCACCGTGTCGGCCGCGGTGAGGTTGAGGCCCGAGCCGCCTGCCTTGAGGCTGATCAGAAAGACCGGAAACTGCCCCGCCTGGAACTGCTGTACCGGCGTGCGGCGATCTCGGGTGCTGCCGGTCAGCTTGGCATAGGCGATACCGCGGGCCTGCAGCTCGGCCTCGATCAGCGCCAGCATCGAAGTGAATTGGGAGAACAGCAGCACCCGACGGCCTTCGCCAATCAGCGCTTCGAGCATCTCCAGCAGGCTGCCGAGCTTGCCGGAGTCGGCGCTGCTCAGTTCTTCCGGCGCTTCGTCGAGCAGGCGCAGGTCGCAACACACCTGGCGCAAACGCAGCAACGCCTCGAGGATCACGATCTGGCTGCGGGCCAGGCCCTGGCGGGTGATTTCCTCACGCACCTTGCGGTCCATGGCCAGGCGCAGAATCTCGTAGCGGTCGCGCTGTGCCGGGGTCAGTTCCACCCACTGGGTGATCTCGGTCTTCGGTGGCAGCTCGCGGGCCACCTGTTCCTTCTTGCGACGCAGCACGAAGGGTTTGATGCGCCCACGCAGATGCGCCAGACGCTGTTCGTTGCCATGCTTTTCGATGGGCGTACGGTAGTCGCGGGTGAAGCTCTTGCTGTCGCCGAGCCAGCCCGGCATCAGGAAATTGAACAGCGACCAGAGCTCGCCCAGGTGGTTTTCCAGCGGCGTGCCACTGAGGCACAGACGCTGTTGCGCGTTGATCTGGCCAGCGGCAAGAGCCGCCTTGCTGCGCGGGTTCTTGATGCTCTGGGCTTCGTCGAGGATCAGCAGATGGAAGCGTTGCGCGGTCAGCGTCTTGAGGTCACGGGGCAGCAGGGCATAGGTGGTGAGCACGATGTCGTGTTCGGCGATCAGCTTGAACTGGCTGCGGCGCTTTGCACCGTGCAAGGCCAGCACCTTGAGGCTCGGCGCGAACCGCGCGGCTTCATCCTGCCAGTTGGGGATCAGGCTGGTGGGCATGACGATCAGGGCCGGTTGCTGCAGGCGGCCGTTCTGTTTTTCCAGAAGGATATGCGCCAGGGTCTGCAGGGTCTTGCCCAGGCCCATGTCGTCGGCCAGCACGCCGCCGACCTTCAGTTCGGCCAGGGCCTGCATCCAGCCCAGCCCCTGCAACTGATAGGGACGCAGTTGTGCCGCCAGGCCGTCCGGAGCGCTGACCGTCTGCAGCGTGGTGTGCTGCAGACGCTGGGCGAAATCGCGCAGATCGGCGCCACCCTGCCAGTTCAGCGCCGGGCCCTGCTGCAGGACGTTGAGGCGCGTCGCATCGGCGCGGGGCAGACGCACCCGGGTGCCGATGTCTTCGCCATCACCGATGAACAGCTCACCGAGCGCTGCCAGCAGCGGCTTGAGCCGTGCATAGGGCAGGGCAACGCGACGCTGGCTGTGGGGCAGGGTGACCAGCAGCATTTCTCCATCCTGGCGCTGTGCAAGTGCTTCGCCGGAAAGCAGCCAGGGCGTGCGCCGAATGGCCTGGAGCAGGATGGGCAGCAGGCTGATGCGCTGACCCTCCACTTCGATCCCCAGCTCCAGGTCGAACCAGCCCTGCTCGGGTACCTCGTCGACATCGGCGTACCAGTCGTCGATCTGTGCCAGGTTGTACTGGAAGTCGGGTTGCACCTCGACGCGCCAACCCTCTTCGCGCAAGGCCGGGACCTGCTGCTGCATGAAGGCCAGCCAGGCCGCGTCGCCCTGCAGTTCGAAGTGTTCGCCAGGATGCTGGGCGAGTGCCTCGCTCTGCCGCAGGGCCGTGCGCAGGCCGCCTTCCTCCAGGCGATGACGCAGCTCGGCTTCGCGGGCGCCGTCACGCACGATGCGCAACTGATGGGTCGGGCCCAGGCGATACAGCAGGTCCTTGACCGGTTTGCCAGCGGCGCTGTGGCCCTGATAGTCGAAGGCCAGCGCTGCGCGGTGCTGGGTCTGCTCCAGCATGCGGCCCTTGCGCGCATCGAAGTGCACGCGCACGTGGCTGCCGAGGGTCAGCACCGGTATCGGCGGCACATCGTCGATGCGGGTTTCTTCCATGGGCTTTTCGACGACGATCAACGAGCCAAGGTCCTCGCCGGAACGCTGACGGGCTTCGAGCGTGAGCAGAGCGGCGGCGACGTGCTTGCAGTTGAAGCCAACCGGGCAGCTGCAATGCCCGGTCACCCCCCAGCCCTGGCCGTAGGGGTGCAGGGTGATGCGCTGCTGGTAAGGTCGCTCGCCACTGCCCAGGCAACTGGCGAGCAGGCTGAGATCCTTGAGGCTGAGCAGGCGGCTGAGCCCACGGTTGGCATAGTCCTGACCGCGGCGCAGCGCGCCGTCATCGAAATCGCCGCGCCAGTCGGCCTGCTGCAGGTGCAGGATGTCTGGCATCAGACGAGCTCTCCGGGGTCAAAGGCAGGGTTCGGCATGGCAGGATGAATACGGTGGCAAGCCGCCGATGGTCTCATAGCCTGAGCGGGATTGGCAGCACCTGTGCGGCCAATGCGCCTGCGGCAGGTGCTCTGCCGTGGCACGGTTCATTGCTCTTCGGTCTTGATCGCACCGCGAATGTTCATGGCCGCCAGGCACAGTTGCAGCACGATCAATGCGTAGGCATGACTGTAGAGGCCCCAGGCGATCCACAGCAGGTTGCTGGCCATGAACACCCAGAAACCCAGGTTACGGCGTTGGCGCTGCTTCGATGCGACCAGCCAGGCCGCAGCGACGGTAACCAGCATGGCTGGCCATTGCAGCCAGTCGATGTATTCCATGAATGCGCTCGTTTATCAGCAGGGACTTGAGGTGCGACCCGGCTGGTAGAGGTCTGTTCGACCTTTCAGACCGATTCGTTCTCGCGCTGCGCCTTGTCGGCGTACATCTCGGCGTCTGCCATGCGCAGCAGGTCGCTGGCGGTTTGGCCGTCCTCGGGGGCGATGGCGATACCGATGCTGATGCCGATCTGCAGTGTCTGCTGGTTGAAGGTGATCGGTTCGCTGAGGGCTTCCTCGATACGTTGGCCCAGGCGAATCGCTGCTGCACGGTCGAGGCCGGGGAGCAGGGCGGCGAACTCGTCGCCGCCCAGGCGTGCCGGCATGTCGATGCGCCGCAGCAGACCGCGCAGGCGCCGGGCACTGACCTTGAGCACCTCATCGCCTGCGGCGTGGCCGTAGCGGTCATTGATCTGCTTGAAGTGATCGAGGTCGATCATCATCAGCGCGAACGGTGTGCTGCGGCCTTTGGACGTGAGCGCATTGGCGACGCTGTGATCGAAGAGCCGGCGGTTCGGCAGGTCGGTCAGTGGGTCAAGGTGAGCCAGGGTATTCAGCGGGCGTAGCAGGTGGCGGCTGATCAGCAGCACCACCAGGGCCGACAGCAGCAGACTGGCCAGCAGCAGATAGCGCTGGAAGGTCTCGATGCGCGCGTAGGCAGCCATGGTCTGTCCCAGCGACTTGCCCATGATCAGCAGTACCTCGCTGGCGCCCTGGGCATTGACGTTGCTGAGCGACACCGAACGCATCAGGTATTCGTTGTCGGCGTCTTGCAGCGTCCAGCTTGCGCCATCGATCAGCGCGGCGGGGTTGCCGAGCAGGCGGTCGAAGGTGCTGTTCAGGGTGTCGCCATGCAACTGCCAGGCACCGTTCTCGCCGCGCGAGAGGATGACGAACTCGGTGTCGGTGACCCGCTTCAGATCCTCTGCGAGGTCGTCGTCGATGGCGAAGCCCAGGGTGAGCTCGGCCTGTGGCGTGGGCATGCTCACCACGCTGTGGATCAACTGATAGAGCACGCCACTCTGGCTGCGCAGCAGGGTGATGGGCAACTGCCCGTCGGTACCGCCGGATTGCGCCGCGGCCTTGAGCAGGGGAACGATGTCGGCCTGCTGCAGCTCGCTGGGCACGCTGGCGATCAATTGCCGGTCGAGGCTGTTGAGTACGGCGATATCGGCCTGCAGGCGTCTGCCGTGATTCTGCAGCATGGATTCGATGGTCGCGCGCTCACCGATGGCGATGGCCTCCTTGAGGCCGTAGTCGGCCGCCAGAACGGCGGCGCCCTGACCGAGTTGCCGATGGCGCAGCTCGAGCAACTGGTCGACCACCTGGGCGGTGGTCTCCAGGCTGGTGTTGATGGTTTCTTCGACGATGTTGCGGTTGGTGCGCACACTGACCAGGTAGATGATGACCTGCACCGCCAGGAGTGCGGCGAGCAGCGCCAGAATGATGCGTCGCTCCTGGGTCCTGATGTGCCTGCTGGTTCTCATCGAATGTCCGATCGGGCTGATTTCGTATCGAGTGTAGAGCAGCGATTTGCCCGCAAGTGCCCTCCGCTCACGGCATACGTTTGAAGATTCGCTCGGAGAACAGCATCTGGGCGAGCAGCGGATAGCTCAGGTAGTGCAGCGCGAAGATCACCACACCCATGGGATTGGGGTCGTCCTGCAGCGTCATCATGGTCAGCAGGCCGGCATACAGCAGCGCCAGCATGCCGCCGTACAGCCAGACCAGGCGGCGACGTTCACCGCGGGTTGGTGGGCGGCGCTGCTGCCAGGCGAACAGCAGGGCCATGATCGCCGCCACGCTGGCGGCGATCACCAGGGTGGCCAGCACGCCGCCGAGTTTCACGAAGCTGCGCAGCAGCAGGTTGAGCAGGACGGCTGCGACCACGCCGATCACGGCGTAGCGGGTCATGGCGACGGAAGCATGGGATGGAGGCATGGCGGCACGGCTCGGTGCAAAGGATGAAGCCTGAGTCTCGTCGCTGGAGCCAGGTTCTACAAGGCGCGATCCAGGCCGAAGCGGCGGCTCAGTATGCGATCGAGCAGCGCGCCGGGCAGCAGGGCGGCGAGCAGCGGCAGTGCGCGGCTGCCATTGCCGATGCGGAGCACCCGTGGCCGCTTGCCGCCGTTCACGGCGGCGAACACATTGCGAGCGACGTGGCTGGCAGGGGTCGGATTGTCCTGGGAAGCCATGGCGCGGGCACGGATGCCGTCACGCATGGGCCACCAGGGCGAGCGCTCGCCGATCAGCTGCTCGGCCTGACGGCTGGCGTGAGTGCCGAAGCTCGACTCGATGGCGCCGGGCTGCACCTCCAGCACGCCCACACCGAAAGGCGCCAGCTCCAGGCGCAGGGCATCGCTGAGCGCGTGTACGGCAGCCTTGGAGGCGCAGTAGGCGCCGGCGAACGGGGTGACCAGCACGGCAGAGACACTGCCGATGTTCACCACCAGCCCCTTGTTGCGGCGCAGTAGCGGGAACAGCGCCCGAGTCACGCTGACGATGGCGAACACATTGGTTTCGAACTGTCGGCGCAGCGCCGTGGCGCCGCCATCGAGCAGCGGGCCCATGGCGCCGTAGCCGGCGTTGTTGATCAGTACGTCCAGGCCGCCGATGCGTTGCTCGAGCGTCGCGGCCAGCCGTTCGACTGCGGCGGCGTCGTCCACGTCCAGTTGCACGGCGTTGAAGCCCGCCGCGCTCAGGCGCGCCACGTCTTCCTCCTTGCGGGCGCTGGCCCAGACCTGGTAGCCCTGCTGCGCAAAGGTGTCGGCCAGTGCGCGGCCGATGCCGCTGGAGCAGCCGGTGATCAGAACCGTGGGGTGGCTCATGGGGAATCCTTGTGCTTGTTGTTATCTGGATCTTTTCAGGTGTCGGTCAGCGACTGAACGTACCTTGCAGCTGTTCGGCGCGAAACTCCAACGTGCTGGCGCGGTAGCCGCTACGCAGGGTAGGCAGGGGCAGGCAGGTTTGCCAGTCGGCGCCCGGCAGCAATTCGCCGGGGCCGCTGTAGCGCGGGGTCTCGTAAAGCCGCTGCGCCAGGTTGACGCTGTCGCCCGGGCGATAAGCGGCTACCTGCCAGCGCAACTCCAGCAGGGCGGCTTCGCTGCCGTTGTGCAGGTGCAGGCCCAGCGGGCGATCTGCCGGACAGCTTTGCGGCGTGTAAGCCAGGCGCAGCTCGAGGTGAGCCAGGTGGCGATTCTCGCGGCTCTCCTGCCACAGCACCCAGCTCGAGACCAGCCCCAGGCCGACCAGCGCGGCGAGGGATATGGGCAGGGCCTTGGCCGGGTAGCGGATCAGCAGGATGAACCAGCTGAGCACCAGAATCGCGCCGAAAATCATCGCGGGACCTTGATCGTCGAATGTTGGCCAATCCTACACAAGCGTGGCTGCCTCGGCACGCGCGCAGGGGTTGGCGGATGTTTCCACGTAAGGTTTGTTCCCGTTTCAGCGCGGCCGTGCGTGAAACGGGAACAGCCCCTATCACTCCGGGGCGTGGTCGCGCAGGAATACCAGCTTGTCGGCGCTGGAGTCCTTGGCCGAGAAGCGGTAGCCCTGGTCGTCGAAGTCCTTGAGGTCCTTCGGGTCCTTCAGGCGCTCTCTGATCACGTGGCGAGCCATCAGGCCGCGGGCCTTCTTGGCGTAGAAGCTGATGATCTTGTACTGGCCGTTCTTCAGGTCCTTGAATTCGGTATCGATGATGCGCGCCTTGAGCACCTTGCGCTTGACCGCGCCGAAGTACTCGTTGGAGGCCAGGTTGAGCAGCACGTCGTCGCCCTGCGCCTGCAGCGCTTCGTTCAGCCACTGGCTGATGTGCTCGCCCCAGAAGGCGTAGAGGTCCTTGCCGCGGGCGTTGGCCAGCTTGGTCCCCATCTCCAGGCGATAGGGCATCATCAGGTCCAGCGGGCGCAGCAGACCGTACAGGCCGGAAAGCATGCGCAGGTGCTGCTGGGCGAAATCGAAATCCGCCTCCGCGAAGCTTTGCGCATCCAGGCCGGTGTACACGTCGCCCTTGAAGGCCAGCAGGGCCTGCTTGGCGTTCTGCGTGTCGAAGGCTGGCGTCCAACTGCCGAAGCGTGCGGCATTGAGGCCGGCGAGCTTGTCCGACAGGTGCATCAGCTCGGCGATCTGCGCGGGGGAGAATTCGCGTAGCTGGGCGACGAGTTCCTGGGAGTGGTCGAGGAACTCGGGTTGGGTGAAGCGTGACGTCACCGGCGCGGTGTCGTAATCCAGGGTCTTGGCGGGTGAAATCACCATCAGCATAGGTCGTCTCCTTCAGCGGAGCGCCGATTCTAGCCGATTCGGTGGCAGGAGCAGTTAGCTGGCAGGGAGAGGCAGGATTCGCGGTGGTCGAACTCAGGACTTTAGCGGTGAGTGACGCGAGCGCCAAGCGTCATTCGTCTAAGCGAAAAATAAACTTCAAAAATCTGAAAAGATCATTTTCCTGTCACATTTTTTGGAGTATCAACGAACTGTGGTCTGCAGCGAATCGATCATGATGATCCGCCGTCGCAGGCCGCGCCTTGAAAGACCGCCGAACCCTGCAGACAGGTGGCGGCCCTCGGCCCTCATCGTTTGCACCTCTCCGCCCGGGCGGGGAGTCGGTGGCCCTGTGTGGCGGAGCGCCGTCCTGGCATTCCGTCGCTGGATCCGACAAGAGGTGACGAGTATGGATGACCACGGACGCATCAAGCCCACCGCCCCAACCTTGTACGCCCTCGACACCAATGTCCTGATTCACGATCCCAACGCGCTGCTCAACTTTCAGGAACACCACGTCGCCATTCCGATGACGGTGCTGGAGGAACTCGACAAGCTGAAAACCGGCAAGCAGGGGGTGGCCGCCGAGTGCCGCCAGGCGATCCGTCTGATCGACAAGATCCTCGATGGCGCCAGCCCCGAGGAGGTCGAGCACGGCGTGCCGATCCAGCGTGGCAAGAACGAGCCTCGCGGCTTTCTGTCGATTCTCATGAGCAAGAGTGCGGCGCCCGTCACCTGGCTGCCGGAGGACCTCAACGACAACAAGATCATCAACCAGTTGGTCGAACTGAAATCGCGCCGCCCGGGCACCTCGGTGGTGCTGGTGACCAAGGACATCAACATGCGCCTGAAGGCGCGTGGCTGCGGTCTGGATTCCGAGGATTACCACACCGACCAACTGGTCGATGACATCTCGCTGCTCTCCAAGGGCTATCACAACGTCGAAGGCGCCTTCTGGGATCGTGTCGCCAAGGTCGATACCCGTCAGGGCCATGGCCGCACCTGGCACCGCGTGCAGTTGAGCGAGGAACTGCCGGGGGTCAACGTCAACGAATTCATCATCGACGAGCAGGGTTTCGTCGGCTGGGTCAAGGAGGCCGAGGGTGGCGAACTGCTGATTCTCGATCTGCATCAGGAGCCGCTGCTGCATCAGGAAGCCTGGGGCCTCAAGCCGCGGGACATCTATCAGGCGCTGGCGCTCTATGCGCTGCTCGACCCCGATATCCACCTGGTCAACCTGACCGGCGCCGCCGGCTCCGGCAAGACCATCCTGGCCCTGGCGGCTGCCATCGAACAGACCATGGTCAACAAGCGCTACCGGCGCATCATCGCCACCCGTTCGGTACAGGGGCTGGATCAGGAGATCGGTTTCCTGCCGGGTACCGAGGCCGAGAAGATGGAGCCCTGGCTGGGCGCCATCACCGACAACCTCGAAGCCCTGCACATGGATGACGAGAACACCCACGGTAGCGTCGACTACATCCTGCAGAAGGTGCCGTTGCAGTTCAAATCCCTGAACTACATCCGCGGGCGCAGCTTCCAGCAGAGCCTGATCCTCATCGACGAGTGTCAAAACCTCACCCCGCACCAGATGAAGACCATCATCACCCGCGCCGGCAGTGGTTCCAAGGTGATCTGCCTGGGCAACCTGGCGCAGATCGACACGCCCTATCTGTCGGCACCCAGCTCAGGTCTGACCTACCTCACCGAGCGGTTCAAAGGCTTCGAGCACGGCGTGCACATCACCCTGCAGGGCGTTCCACGCTCGATACTCGCCGAGTACGCGGAAAGCCATATGTAGCGGCAGGCAACCTGTCTCCAGTGGCAGGCGTGACGAGAGCTGCAACCTCGTCACGCTCTTTTGGCTTGAAGCCTGAGGGTTGAGGCTTACAATCTCCGCATCATTCATTCGGAGATTGCCCGTGCTGACCCATCTCGACTCCCAGGGGCGCGCCAATATGGTCGACGTCAGCGACAAGGCGCAGACCGTTCGAGAAGCCGTGGCCGAGGCGCGCGTGCGCATGCGTGCCGAGACGCTGCAGATGATCGTCGACGGCGAACATCCCAAGGGCGACGTTTTCGCCGTAGCGCGTATCGCCGGTATTCAGGCTGCCAAGAAAACCTCGGATCTGATTCCGCTGTGCCACCCGCTGATGCTGACCAGCGTCAAGGTCGAGCTGCAGGCCGACGGTAACGACGCTGTGCTGATTCGCGCCCGCTGCAAACTCACCGGTCAGACCGGGGTGGAAATGGAAGCGCTCACCGCTGCCAGCGTCGCCGCGCTGACGATCTACGACATGTGCAAGGCGGTGGACCGCGGCATGGTCATCGAGCAGGTGCGCCTGCTGGAGAAGGTCGGCGGCAAGAGCGGCCACTTCCTGGCGGATGAGGACGCGCGATGATCAGCGTGCAGTACTTCGCCCGTTATCGCGAAACCCTCGGCCTGGACGCCGAGCAGCTGCAACCCGGCTTTGCCACCCTCGACGAGCTGCGTCAGCACCTGCTGGCGCGCGGCGGGGTGTGGGAAGTGCTCGCCGAGCGTGGGCTGATGTGCGCGCGCAATGAAGAGCTCTGCGCGCTGAGCGAGCCGCTGACCGATGGCGATGCGGTGGCGTTCTTCCCTACGGTTACCGGAGGCTGAGATGGGCATTCGCGTACAGCAGGCGGTTTTCGATCCGGGGCTGGAGACCAATGCCGTGCATGCGGCCAATACCGGTGTCGGTGCGGTGGCCTGTTTCGTGGGTTACGTACGTGATTTCAACGATGGCCGCGACGTGGCGGGGATGTTTCTCGAGCATTTCCCCGGCATGACGGAAAAGGCCCTGGCCGGTATCGAAGCCCAGGCGCGCTCGCGTTGGCCGCTGCTGGGCGTCGAGGTGATTCACCGGGTCGGCCGGCTGGAGCCGGGCGAGCCGATCGTCTTCGTCGGCGTGGCCAGTGCCCATCGCCAGGCGGCGTTCCAGGCCTGCGAGTTCATCATGGACTACCTGAAGACCCAGGCGCCGTTCTGGAAGAAAGAGGACACCGCCGACGGCCCGCGCTGGGTCGAAGGACGGGAGAGCGACCAGGCATCCGCCCGGCGCTGGCGCAGTGGCGACTGAACAGGGCTTCGAACGGCAAGCCTCAGCCGAACTCGATGAACACCTTGAAGAACAGTGGCGCGAACATCGACAGCGCGCCCAGGCCGGTCAGCCAGATGCCCCATTCCTGCTCACGGTTGTTGAAGCCGATTCCCAGCAGCAGAAAGCCGCTGACCAGAATCACGATCATGATGTGGAAAGCGTCCATGGCGATGCCTCCTCTGGAAGTCTTGCCTGCCAGGAGCTGCGCCGCCACGCCAGTCACTGACGCAGCGGCGGCATCCACTTTGAGCGTAGACGAGCGATTACCTTGCCGCGTTGATCCGGCGCAATTCGCGGGATCAATAGTGCTCCAGAGCGTCAGTCGACAGAGCCCGGCGCGGTGCCGCGATCCGGAGCCTTGCGCGGCCTTGCCGATTGACGGCGCAGCGATTTAGTTCGCGGTCGGCGCCTGCCGTGATTAAAATCGCCGCCTGAATTCTCCTGCTACCCAAGGATCCTGTTATGCCCCGTATCGGAACCCCCCTGTCGCCCAGCGCGACCCGTGTGTTGCTGTGTGGCTCGGGTGAGCTCGGCAAGGAAGTGGTGATCGAGCTGCAGCGCCTCGGCGTCGAAGTCATCGCCGTCGACCGTTATGCCAATGCTCCGGCCATGCAGGTGGCGCATCGCAGCCACGTGATCAGCATGCTCGATGGCGCTGCGTTGCGCGCGGTGATCGAACTGGAGAAGCCGCATTACATCGTGCCGGAGATCGAGGCGATCGCCACCGCCACGCTGGTCGAGCTGGAGAACGAAGGCTACACGGTGATTCCCAGCGCCCGTGCCGCGCAACTGACCATGAACCGTGAAGGCATCCGCCGCCTGGCCGCCGAAGAGCTGGGCGTGCCGACCTCGCCGTATCAGTTCGCCGATTCCCTCGAGGAGTTCCAGGCCGCGGTCAGCGCCATCGGGTTCCCCTGCGTGGTCAAGCCGATCATGAGTTCGTCGGGCAAGGGCCAGTCGGTGCTCAAGGGCGCCGATGACGTGCAGAAGGCCTGGGATTACGCCCAGGCTGGTGGCCGTGCCGGCAAGGGCCGGGTGATCGTCGAGGGCTTCATCGACTTCGATTACGAAATCACCCTGCTGACCGTGCGCCACGTCGGTGGCACCACGTTCTGTGCACCGGTCGGGCACCGTCAGGAGAAGGGCGACTACCAGGAGTCCTGGCAGCCCCAGGCGATGAGCCCTGCGGCACGTGCCGAGGCCGAGCGCATCGCTCTGGCCGTGACCGGTTCTCTGGGCGGGCGCGGCCTGTTCGGCGTGGAGCTGTTCGTCAAGGGCGATCAGGTGTGGTTCTGCGAAATTTCCCCGCGCCCTCATGACACCGGCCTGGTTACCCTGATCTCCCAGGACCTGTCCGAGTTCGCTCTGCATGCGCGGGCCATTCTCGGCCTGCCGATCCCGGCGATCCGCCAGTTCGGCCCCTCGGCCTCGGCGGTTATTCTGGTCGAAGGCGAGTCGCAGCAGGTCAGCTTCGGCAACCTGGGCGCAGCGCTCACCGAGCCGGATACCGCACTGCGTCTGTTCGGCAAGCCGGAAGTCAGTGGTCAGCGCCGCATGGGCGTGGCGCTGGCCCGTGACGAGTCGCTGGAGGCCGCACGCGCCAAGGCGCTGCGTTCGGCACAGGCGGTGAGCGTCGAGCTGTAAGGAAAAGGCCAGCGGGAGTATCGCTCCCGCTGGCTGCTTCACCTCTGCCGGGCCTCCCAGGCCCGTACCTCGAGGACCCGGCTGCCGCTGGCCTTGAGGATTTCCAGGCGGTAGCGGCCGACCTGCAGGCATACGGCGCTGTCCGGGATGTTCTCCAGTATTTCGGTCACCAGACCATTGACGGTCTTCGGCCCATCGACCGGCAGGCTCCAGCCCAGGCCGCGATTCACTTCGCGTATGTAGGCGCTGCCCTTGATCGACCAGGTGCCGTCCCCCAGGGGGTGGAATTCGCTCGGGTGGGCGGTTTCCACGGTGCTCAGATCGCCGACGATCTCTTCCAGAATGTCTTCCACGGTGACGATGCCCATGGCTTCGCCATATTCGTCGACGACGATACCGGTGCGGTACTTGTGCTGCTGGAAGTTCACCAGCTGGGTGGCCAGGGTCGTCCCTTCCGGTACGAAGTACGGCGCGTCGCAGGCCAGCAGCAGGCTGCTCTCGTTCAACTCGCCACGGCCCGCCAGGCGCCGCATGTGCAGGATGCCTTCGGTCTGGTTGAGGCTGTCGCGATACACCGGCAGGCGGGTGTGCGAGGCATTGCGGATCTGTTCGGCCAGTGGCGTGCCGCTGTGCAGGTCGATGCCGGTGACCTCGTGGCGCGGAATCATGATGTCGTCGACGTTGACCCGATCCAGCTCGAGCACACCCAGCAGCATGGCGCGTCTCTCGCTGGGCAGTGGCAGGTCATCGGCCTGCAGCGCGCCGCGCAGTTCCTCGAGGCTGAGGTCATCGTGCTGCCCAGGCGCGGGCTTGCCGATTCTGCTGCGCAGCGCCTGGCTGATGCTCAGCAGCAGGCTGGTCAGCGGTGACAGCGCAGCGCTGACCAGTGTCAGCGGGCGGCTTGCCGGGTAGGCGAACAGCGGTGCCGGCAGAATGGCCAGCACGCGCCCCAGCGGATGGGCCAGCATCAGCGCGGCCAGGGTCAACAGGAACGGTGAAATGGCCAGGGTGGCGGTACCGCCCTGACTCAGAGCGAGCAGGGTGGCAGCCACGGAGGCGGCCATGGTGCTGCAGATGGTACCGATGCGCAGGGTGGCGGAGAGGCGTTGCGGTTGGTCCAGCAGGCGAATCAGCCGCGCAGCCGCGCGATGGCCCTGGCGGGCACGGTGGCGCAAGCGATAGCGATTGAGGCTGAACAGCACGGTACGCGCGCAGGTGAAGAATGCGGCGCAGCCCAGCAGCAGAAGTAGTACGGCCACTTGGGCGAGGGGAGAGGGCGTGTCCACGGTCAGATGTGGAGGATGAATTCGCGAACCAGCTTGCTGCCGAAGAATGCCAGCATCAGCAGGCAGAACCCGGCCAGCGTCCAGCGGATCGCCTTGTGCCCGCGCCAGCCAAGCTGGTGGCGACCCCACAGCAGCACGGCGAATACCACCCAGGCGAAGCAGGAGAGGATGGTCTTGTGCACCAGATGCTGGGTGAACAGGTTGTCGATGAAGATCGCTCCGGACAGCAGCGACAGCGAGAGCAGGGCCCAGCCGCACCACAGGAAGCCGAACAGCAGGCTTTCCATGGTCTGCAACGGCGGGAAGTTGCGGATCAGGCCTGAGGGGTGCTTGTGCTTGAGCTGATGATCCTGGACCAGCAGCAACAGCGACTGGAACATGGCGATGGTCAGCATGCCGTACGCCACGATCGACAGCAGGATGTGAGCGAGGATGCCGGGCCCTTCTTCAATCGGCTGGGTGGTACCGCTGGGCATGAACTGGGCGAACAGAACCGTCAGGCCGCCAAGTGGGAAGAGAAACAGCAGCAGGTTTTCCACCGGCATGCGCTGGCTGGCCAGCAGGATCAGCACGATCACCGTGTAGGCGATCAGGCTGGCGGTGTTGAAGAAGTCCAGGGTCAGGCCGGCACTGTTGTGCATCTGCATGAACAGGCTGCCGCCATGGAAGAACAGGGCAATGACGCCAAGAAGCGCCAGCATGCGTTTGCTGGGTGTGCTGCGACGGGTCAGGTGCAGGCCTTGGTAGCTGGCGGCGCCAAAATAGAAAATGGCGGCGGCGAGGCTGGGCAACAGAGGGTGCATAGATCCTGAATGACAAGGCCTGAAAGGCGCTGAGTGTGGCACACAACGGTTGTCGCCAAAAGACCGCAAGTGGTATCAGGTCTCATATGTCGCAGCGGCTCCGACAAAGAAGCCTCGAAAGCGCGGCAGTCTCCGTTATAATCCGCCGTTTGCTGCCAGCCCATCCCGGCCCGACGGCCTGAAAGGAACGCGCATGTTCGAAAATTTAACAGATCGCCTCTCGCAGACCCTGCGTAGCGTCACTGGCAAGGCCAAGCTGACCGAGGACAATATCAAGGACACCCTGCGCGAAGTGCGCATGGCGCTGCTCGAGGCCGACGTGGCGCTGCCCGTGGTCAAGGACTTCGTCGGTCGGGTCAAGGACCGTGCGGTCGGTACCGAGGTGTCGAAGAGCCTGACGCCTGGCCAGGCCTTCGTGAAGATCGTGCGCCTGGAGCTGGAAAGCCTCATGGGGGCGGCCAACGAAGACCTCGACCTGAGCACTACGCCGCCAGCCGTCGTGCTGATGGCCGGTCTGCAGGGCGCGGGCAAGACCACCACCGTCGGCAAGCTGGCGCGCCTGCTCAAGGAGCGCAAGAAGAAGAGCGTGATGGTGGTGTCCGCGGACGTCTACCGTCCGGCAGCGATCAAGCAGCTGGAAACCCTGGCCAACGACATCGGCGTGACGTTCTTTCCGTCCGATATCACCCAGAAGCCGGTGGCCATCGCCGAGGCGGCGATTCGCGAGGCCAAGCTCAAGTACATCGACGTGGTGCTGGTGGATACCGCCGGTCGTCTGGCCATCGATGCCGAGATGATGGCCGAGATCCAGGCGCTGCATGCCGCGGTCAAGCCGGTGGAAACCCTGTTCGTGGTCGATGCCATGACCGGTCAGGATGCCGCCAACACCGCCAAGGCCTTCAATGACGCACTGCCGCTCACCGGCGTGGTGCTCACCAAGGTCGACGGTGATGCCCGGGGTGGTGCCGCACTGTCGGTCCGGGCGATCACCGGCAAGCCGATCAAGTTCATCGGCATGGGCGAGAAGAGCGAAGCGCTCGAGCCTTTCCACCCCGAGCGGATCGCCTCGCGCATCCTCGGCATGGGCGACGTGCTCAGCCTGATCGAGCAGGCTGAGCAGACTCTCGACCGCGACAAGGCCGAGAAGCTCACCAAGAAGCTGAAGAAGGGCAAGGGCTTCGATCTCGAAGACTTCCGTGACCAGCTCGTGCAGATGAAAAGCATGGGTGGCCTCGGCGGCCTGATGGACAAGCTGCCGCAGATGGGTGGCGTCAACCTGTCGCAGATGGGCGGTGCCCAGGGTGCGGCGGAGAAGCAGTTCAAGCAGATGGAGGCGATCATCAACTCCATGACGCCGGCCGAGCGCCGCGACCCGGACGTCATCAGCGGTTCGCGCAAACGTCGCATCGCGCAGGGGTCCGGTACGCAGGTGCAGGACATCGGGCGGTTGATCAAGCAGCACAAGCAGATGCAGAAGATGATGAAGAAATTCAGCGCCAAAGGCGGCATGGCCAAGATGATGCGCGGCATGGGCAGCATGATGCCGGGCGGCGGTATGCCGAAGTTCTGAAGCCTCTGCGCGGGCCTATCGACGGCCGGCGGAAAAAGAGATTTGCAAACAGCCGCATAATCCTTAGAATATGCGGCCTTTCGGGCCTAGGCCCATTTTTGATGTGTGCCTCAAGTTAGCACCGACTACAGGAACGATGTTCACATGGTAACTATTCGTCTCGCTCGTGGCGGCTCCAAAAAGCGCCCCTTCTACCACCTGACCGTGACCAACAGCCGCAATGCGCGCGACGGTCGCTTCGTAGAGCGTATTGGCTTCTTCAATCCGGTCGCTTCGGGTGCTGAAGTCAAGCTGTCCGTGAATCAAGAGCGCGCTACCTACTGGCTGGGCCAGGGCGCACAGCCGTCTGAGCGCGTTGCTCAGCTGCTGAAAGAAGCTGCCAAGGCTGCTGCCTAAGCACTTTATGAGCACGACGCCGGCTCCCGCCGAGGATCTGATGGTTCTTGGCAAGATTGTCTCGGTGCATGGCGTCAAGGGTGAGGTGAAGGTGTTTTCCTTTACCGATCCTCTGGATAACGTGCTCGATTACCCTCGCTGGACGCTGCGGCGCGATGGCGAGGTGAAACAGGTTGAACTGGCTGGTGGACGCTTGCAGGGCAAGGTTCTGGTCGCCAGGCTCAAAGGGCTCGATGATCGTGAGGTTGCGCGTACCTACGCCGGCTTCGAGATCTGCGTTCCCAGAAGCCTGCTGCCCGAGCTGGAAGACGGTGAGTTCTACTGGTATCAGCTGATAGGTCTCAAGGTTATCGATCAGGCGGGGCAATTGCTCGGCAAGATCGACCATCTGTTCGAGACCGGTGCCAATGATGTGATGGTGGTCAAGCCGTGCATCGACAGCCTCGATGATCGCGAGCGTCTGTTGCCTTATACGCAACAGTGCGTGTTGTCGATCAGCCTCGAGGCTGGCGAGATGCGGGTCGACTGGGATGCGGACTTCTGACGCCATGCCGAGCTTGCGCGTCGATGTCATTACGCTATTCCCGGAAATGTTCGCCGCCATCGGCGATTACGGCATTACCAGCCGTGCGGTAAGGCAGGGGCTGTTGCAGCTGACCTGCTGGAACCCACGCAGTTACACCACGGATCGTCATCACACCGTTGACGACCGCCCCTTCGGTGGTGGTCCTGGCATGGTGATGAAGATCAAGCCGCTCGAAGATGCACTGGCTGATGCCAGGCAGGCCAGCGGCGGTCAGGCGAAGGTGATCTACCTTTCGCCACAAGGCCGCCCGCTGACGCAAGCGGCGGTACGCGAGCTGGCGAAGGAGGAGCGTCTGATCCTCATCGCTGGCCGCTACGAAGGCGTCGACGAGCGTTTCATCGAAACGCACGTCGACGAGGAATGGTCGATTGGCGACTACGTCCTGTCCGGCGGTGAGCTGCCGGCCATGGTGCTGATCGATGCGGTGACGCGCCTTTTGCCTGGTGCATTGGGTCATGCAGATTCGGCCGAGGAAGACTCCTTTACGGATGGCTTGCTCGACTGCCCGCACTACACCCGTCCGGAGGTGTATGCGGATAAACGTGTTCCTGAGGTGCTGCTTGGCGGCAACCACGAACACATCCGGCGCTGGCGTTTGCAGCAGTCCCTGGGACGCACCTGGGAACGCCGTGTCGATCTTCTGGATAGCCGCTCGCTTTCTGGGGAAGAGAAAAAGCTGCTGGAGGAATACATCCGCCAGCGGGACGATAACTAAATATCGATGGCCGGCCTGATGGCCCGTCTTAGGAGCGCAGCATGACCAACAAGATCATTCAGCAACTCGAAGCTGAGCAGATGAGCAAAGAGATCCCTACCTTTGCCCCGGGCGACACCGTAATCGTCCAGGTAAAAGTAAAGGAAGGTGACCGTCAGCGTCTGCAGGCGTTCGAAGGTGTGGTAATCGCCAAGCGTAACCGCGGTCTGAACAGCGCTTTCACCGTGCGCAAGATCTCCAGCGGCGTAGGCGTTGAGCGTACTTTCCAGACCTACAGCCCGCTGGTCGACAGCCTGTCCGTCAAGCGTCGTGGTGACGTTCGCAAGGCCAAGCTGTACTACCTCCGCGACCTGTCCGGCAAGGCAGCACGCATCAAGGAGAAGCTGGCTTAAGCCACGCTTCCCTCACGAAAAAAGCAGCCCTGGGCTGCTTTTTTCGTTTCTGGCGTTCGTCGAAGTGGCAGCAACGTGGCGAAAGCAGCCTTTCGTAGTCGGGGGACAATTGGTGGGCTAAAGCCCACCCTACGGCTAGATGCGCGGCTGTAGGGTGGGCTTCAGCCCACCAAACCGAAGGTCCGCTTTCGCCTTGTAGAGTCCTTTCCTGTTGGGTGCGATTTTCGTGTCCAATATGCACACCAACGTTGTGAGCAGGTTCTGAGTAATGACCCCCAGAGAGCAGGAAATTCAGCGGCGTACCGAGCTTTCCGAGACCCGTGTGGCCAAGGCGGTGTTTCCGCCGACCACCAATCATCACAATACCCTGTTTGGTGGTACGGCCATGGCGTGGATGGACGAGGTGTCGTTCATCGCCGCCACCCGTTTCTGTCGGCTGCCGCTGGTCACGGTGTCCTCGGACCGTATCGATTTCAGTCACCCGATTCCGGCCGGTAGCATCGTCGAGCTGGTCGGTCGCGTGAGTGCGGTCGGCAATACCAGCATGAAGGTGCAGGTCGACGTGTTCGTCGAGGACATGTACGGCGCCCGCCGCGAGCTCGCCATCCGTGGTGCCTTCAGCTTCGTGGCGATGGGCGAGGATGGCAAGCCGGTAGCGGTGCTGCCGGGTTTCTGATCGTGCGCGTGCCGCTGGTGCCGCCAAACCTTCCGTTTTGGGGATAACCGATGTCCGCAGTCGACCATCCGCTGATCGAGCGCTTCATCGAGACGCTGTGGCTGGAGAAAGGCTTGTCCGTGCATACCCGGTCTGCGTATCGCAGTGACCTGGCATTGCTCAATGGCTGGCTGCAGGGGCGTGGTGTCGAGCTGCAGGCGGTCGGCCGCGAGGTGTTGCTCGATCACCTGGCCTGGCGCATGAACGAAGGCTACAAGGCGCGCTCCACGGCGCGGCTGATTTCCGGGATGCGCGGCTTCTACCGGTTTCTGCTGCGCGAGGGGGTGATCGAAACCGATCCTACCCTGCAGGTGGACATGCCCCAGCTTGGGCGGCCGTTGCCCAAGTCGCTGTCCGAGGCGGATGTCGAGGCACTGCTGGCGGCCCCCGATCTGGATGACCCCATTGGCCTGCGTGACCGCGCGATGCTCGAGGTGCTGTATGCCTGTGGGTTGCGGGTCAGTGAGCTGATCGGGCTGACGCTCGAACAGGTCAATCTGCGTCAGGGCGTGCTGCGGGTCTTCGGCAAGGGCAGCAAGGAGCGCCTGGTGCCCATGGGTGAAGAGGCGATCGGCTGGGTCGAGCGTTACTGCCGCGAGGCGCGGCCGGCGCTGCTCGGTGGTCGGCCGGGCGATGTGCTGTTTCCCAGTTTGCGCGGCGAGCAGATGACCCGGCAGACCTTCTGGCATCGCATCAAGCATCAGGCCAGGGTGGCCGGCATCGCCAAGTCGCTGTCGCCGCATACGCTGCGGCACGCCTTCGCGACCCATCTGCTCAACCATGGCGCGGACCTGCGCGTGGTGCAGATGCTGCTGGGGCACAGTGATCTGTCCACCACGCAGATCTACACCCACGTGGCGCGGGCTCGTTTGCAGGCCCTGCACGCACAGCACCATCCGCGGGGGTAAGCCGGTTGCGGCAGTTCGCGCTTTGCGTCCCGGCCCTGCGGCCCGCGGCTGCGGTTGTGGTAGTCTTCGTTCTTCCCTTGTCACCCCGTCGCTCGATAGGAGTATTCATGCGTGTGACCCGCATTTTCGCGGCCATGGCCCTTGGCCTGGTCAGCACCCTCGGCCATGCCGCCGACCCGGATCAGACGATTCGCAAGAACCTGCTGTCGATCCAGCCTGATCTGCCGATCGAGGCCATTGCCGAAAGTCCGATGCCCGGCGTCTACCAGGTGCAGCTCAAGGGTGGTCGCCAGCTGTATGCCAGTGCCGACGGGCAGTTCGTCATGCAGGGTTACCTGTTCCAGTTCAAGGACGGGCAGGCCATCAACCTGACCGAGGCTGAAGAGAGTCGCGCCATCGCCAAGCAGATCAACGCCATTCCTGCCAAGGACATGGTGGTGTTCGCGCCCAAGCAGCCGAAAGCGCATATCACCGTGTTCACCGACACCGACTGCGGTTACTGTCAGAAGCTGCACAGCGAAGTGTCCGAGCTCAACAAGCAGGGTATCGAAGTGCGTTACCTGGCCTTCCCGCGTCAGGGGCTGGGCAGCAAGGGTGCGAAGGATCTGGCCAGCGTCTGGTGCTCGAAGGATCGCCAGGCGGCGATGAATCAGGCCAAATCGCGTCAGTCGGTCGCCGAAGCCACCTGCGACAATCCCGTGGCCGAGCAGTATCAGCTAGGGCAGATGATCGGGGTCAATGGCACGCCGGCGATCATTCTGGAAAACGGCAAGATGATTCCGGGCTATCAGCCCGCGGCGCAGTTGGCAAAACTGGCGCTGGAAGCCAAGTGATCTGGCTCGATTGACTATCGAACGGCCGCTTCGTAATGTGCGGCTCTTTTTCCACGGCTGGCGCGTGTTCCAGCCGTTTTACGCAGTGCAGTTGGGGAGTCTAGTGTGAATCCGGTCAAAGTAGGCATCTGTGGGCTGGGTACCGTCGGTGGCGGTACCGTCAATGTGCTCAAGCGCAACGCCGAGGAAATCGCGCGTCGTGCCGGGCGTGGCATCGAGGTGGCGCAGATTGCCACCCGTACACCCAAGCCTCAGTACCAGTCGACCGGCATTAGCATTACCAGCGATGTATTCGCGGTAGCCAGCAACCCCGAAATCGATATCGTCGTGGAGTTGATTGGCGGCTACAGCATCGCCCGTGAGCTGGTGCTCAAGGCCATCGACAACGGCAAGCATGTGGTGACCGCCAACAAGGCGCTGATCGCCGTGCACGGCAACGAGATCTTCGCCCGCGCTCGCGAGAAGGGCGTGATCGTTGCCTTCGAGGCGGCGGTGGCGGGTGGCATCCCGGTGATCAAGGCGATTCGCGAAGGCCTGGCGGCCAACCGTATCAACTGGCTGGCGGGGATCATCAACGGTACCGGCAACTTCATTCTCAGTGAAATGCGCGAGAAAGGCCGTACTTTCGAGGACGTGCTCGCCGAGGCACAGGCGCTGGGCTATGCCGAAGCCGATCCGACCTTCGACGTCGAGGGTATCGACGCGGCCCACAAGCTGACCATTCTGGCGTCCATCGCGTTCGGTATCCCGCTGCAGTTCGACAAGGCCTACACCGAAGGCATCACCAAGCTGACCACTGCTGACGTCAACTACGCCGAAGCCTTGGGCTACCGTATCAAGCACCTGGGCGTCGCACGCCGTACCGAGGCCGGTATCGAGCTGCGCGTGCACCCGACGCTGATTCCGGCCGACCGCCTGATCGCCAACGTCAATGGCGTGATGAACGCGGTGATGGTCAATGGCGATGCCGCTGGCAGCACGCTGTTCTACGGTGCTGGCGCTGGCATGGAGGCGACCGCGTCGGCGGTGGTGGCGGATCTGGTCGATGTTGTGCGTGCCCTGACCACCGACCCGACCAATCGCGTGCCGCACCTGGCCTTCCAGCCGGATTCGCTGTCCGACCATCCGATCCTGTCGATCGCCGACTGCGAAAGCGCCTATTACCTGCGCATTCAGGCCAAGGATCGCCCCGGCGTGCTGGCCCAGGTGGCGAGCATCCTGTCGGAGCGCGGCATCAACATCGAATCGATCATGCAGAAAGAAGTCGAAGAGCAGGATGGCCTGGTGCCGATGATCCTGGTCACGCATCGCGTTGCCGAGCAGCGCATGAACGACGCCATTGCAGCGCTCGAAGCGCTGAGCGACGTGGTCGGCAATGTCGTGCGCATCCGCGTCGAACAACTGAACTGAAAGCAGCTACGGCTGCAAGCTTCAAGCTGCAAGAGGGCCTCTGGGTTCACTGATCGCTTGATGAACTGAACTTGAACACCGCAGCAGGGGAGAAGCGATAAGTCGCGAGCAAGGCACTTGTGCTGTTGCTCGACGCTTGAAGCTTGAAGCTTGCCGCTCGAACCGAAGGTTTGCAGACAATGCGCTATATCAGCACTCGCGGCCAGGCACCGGCCCTGAATTTCGAAGATGTTCTGCTGGCCGGTCTGGCCACTGACGGCGGCCTCTATGTGCCGGAAAACCTGCCGCGCTTCACGCAGGAAGAGATCGCCTCCTGGGCGGGCCTGCCGTATCACGAGCTGGCGTTCCGGGTGATGCGTCCGTTCGTGACCGGCAGCATCCCGGATGCCGATTTCAAGAAGATCCTCGAGGACACGTATGGCGTGTTCGAGCACTCCGCCGTGGCGCCGCTGCGCCAGTTGAACGGCAACGAGTGGGTGCTCGAGCTGTTCCATGGTCCGACCCTGGCGTTCAAGGATTTCGCCCTGCAACTGCTGGGTCGCCTGCTCGATTACGTGCTCGCCAAGCGCAACGAGCGCGTGGTGATCATGGGCGCCACCTCCGGTGATACCGGTTCGGCGGCCATCGAGGGCTGCAAGGCCTGCGACAACGTCGACATCTTCATCATGCACCCGCACAACCGCGTGTCTGAAGTGCAGCGCCGGCAGATGACCACCATCCTGGGCGACAACATTCACAATATCGCCATCGAGGGCAACTTCGATGACTGCCAGGAGATGGTCAAGGCCAGCTTCGCCGACCAGGGTTTCCTCAAGGGCACTCGCCTGGTGGCGGTCAACTCGATCAACTGGGCGCGGATCATGGCCCAGATCGTCTACTACTTCCATGCGGCGCTGCAGCTCGGTGGCCCGGCGCGTTCGGTGGCCTTCTCGGTGCCGACCGGCAACTTCGGCGATATCTTCGCCGGTTATCTGGCGCGCAACATGGGCTTGCCGATCAGCCAGCTGATCGTCGCCACCAACCGCAATGACATCCTGCATCGCTTCATGAGCGGCAATCAGTACGCCAAGGGTGAGCTGTATCCGACCCTGTCACCGTCGATGGACATCATGGTGTCGTCGAACTTCGAGCGCCTGCTGTTCGACCTGCACGGTCGTAATGGTTCGTCGATCGCGGCACTGATGACCGAGTTCCGTCAGACCGGTGGTTTCACCGTCGAGGACGATCGCTGGACCGAGGCCCGCAAGCTGTTCGACTCCCTTGCGGTGAGCGACGAGCAGACCTGCGAAACCATTGCCGAGGTGTACGCCGCCACTGGCGAACTGCTCGACCCGCACACCGCCATTGGCGTGCGTGCTGCTCGCGAATGCCGTCGCAGCCTGGCTGTGCCGATGGTGGTTCTCGGTACGGCGCATCCGGTCAAGTTTCCGGAAGCGGTGGAAAAGGCTGCCGTCGATCAGTCGCCGGCGCTGCCGCCGCACCTGGCCGATCTGTTCGAGCGCGACGAGCGCTGTACCGTACTGGCCAACGACCTGAAGACGGTGCAGGCATTCGTGGCTGCCCACGGTAATCGCGGCAAGCCGCTTTAAGCGATAACGCTGCAAGGCGAAAGGCCGGTCACCTGGTGGTGCCGGCCTTTCGCGTTTTCAGGGGGTTGTCGACTGACTGCTGTGGAAGCGGGCAATGCCCACGATTCGAGCGTATGGCGTGCTCCCAGGAAAGCGGTTCTGTAGCTTTCAGGTCGCAGGTTGGGCTTTAGCCCGCCAAACCACGGCCCGCCTTGCCTGATCGTCGCCAGGCCCTACTGCCGATTGACGGCAGTAATCGGTGCCTGCTGGCACAAGCGCTTGTCCAGTTGCCCGACGTAGGGGTTTGCCCAGCCCATGACGCACCCCATCAGCTGGTTGCGCTGGCGTTCCCACTGCTGCGCCGGGTAGGTCTTGTTCCAGGCGGTGAACAGCTGGCGATTCTGTCTCGACAGCTTGAGCTTGTAGCGGTCGCTCATGTACAGGTAAGTGCGGGCGATCATACCGCGTACTTCCTTGCGCGGCATGACCTTGCGGGCCTTGAAGTCGACCACTGTCGCGCAGGCGCCATACTGGCTGGGCGCCTGGGGTAGCCAGCCGAAGTCGTAGTTGCTGCGATCTCCGTTGACCTCGCCAATCGCCGGTACCAGGTTGTGCAGGTCGGCCTCGGCGCGGCGATAGACGCTGTCGTTCTTGCTGCAGTTCTGCCGGCCGCCGTTTTGCCAGCACTGGCGCTGGTGGCCGATCTGCCAGGCTGGGACGATGTGTTCCCACTCGATCCGGGCGGCCCTGTTGGCATTCTTGCGCGGGGTGTATCCGCAACTTTTCAGGTCGACGCGGTTGCCACTGAAACTGCAGCCGCAGTAGAACTCCACCGACTGACGCTCATAGAGCTTCCAGCCGATTTTCTTGGCCTGGCTGAAGGTTTGCGGTGGTGCGGCGAAGATCGATGTGCAGAGGATGAGGCAGAGCAGGGCGAGGAGGCTGCGGGACGGCATGCGGCTTTCCGAAAAGGGGCGAATCATACCGGTTCGCAGCCGGATGCCAAGGCTAGCCAATTGATGGCGCGGTCATTGCGTCCTGGCTTTTGCACAACTGCGAAAGGGTCGGCGGATTTTTCCTCGCGCAGTCGGTTTAATTGCCGGGATGTCTCCCGCTCCATCCATTCCTTCGCATCATTCCAGGCCTGATCGACGGCCTTAAATTAATTACATGTGATGCATTGATATGTCACATGTAATGTTCTAGTCTGCGTTTCATGGAAAACAAATCCTCAGCTCATTATCAGCGTCTCTTTCGCCAGCGTCTGCGCGAACAGGGGCTGGTGAAAAAGGAAGTCTGGATACTGCCCGAGCATGCCCAGCGGCTCTCGGCGGTCGAACGGAAACTGCGCCAGCCCCAGTCGGAGCTGGCTTCAATGGAGGAGGGGGTGAGCATGCCTCAGGTTTGGACTGCACAAACGTTGTTCGATGCGCTTTCAGGGGCAGAGCCGTTTGCTGATGGCCGCGCTGCCGTCGAGCTGATTCAGGGCGCCGATGCCAGTTTGCACGTGACCATGAAGGACTATGGTGATCTGCCGCTGTTCATTGCGGTATTCGGTGATCAGATCATCGTCGAGGCGCTGCTCTGGCCTGCCAGTGACGTGCGCGATACTGCCGCTTTCAACGAGGAAGTGCTGCGTAGCCACAAGCTTTTTCCGCTCTCCAGCGTCGGCCTCGAAACCCTGCCCGACGGGCAGGCCTGTTACACCATGTTCGGTGCGTTGAGTGCCTCGTCGATCCTGCCCAGCGTGGTGCTGGAGATCGAAACCCTGGCAGACAACGTCATCAAGGCGACCGAAGCCTACGAAGACTTCCTCAAGGCCAGTGCATAAGGAGAAACGCTGATGAACGTCTGGAGCAAATTGCTGACGGCACTGCGTGGCGGTGCCAACGAATTGGGTGAGACGCTGGTCGATGGGCAGGCGCTGCGCATTCTCGATCAGGAAATCCGCGACGCCGATATCGAACTGCGCAAATCCAAGGAAGCCCTGGCCGAGATCATGGCCAAGCAGAAGCTGGCCGCCGAACGTGCCGGTAAATCCGCAGCCAAGGTCGCCGAGTACGAGCAATACGCGCTCAAGGCCCTGGAAGCGGGCAATGAGGCACTGGCCGGTGAAGTGGCCGGCAAGATCGCCAACCTGGAGATCGAGCTGGCCAGCGATCGTGAACAGGCTGATGGCTATGCCGCCAGCGTGGCGCAATTGCGCAAGGCCGTGACCCAGGCCGAGGCCAACATCAAACGTCTGAAGCAGCAGGTGGACACCGTCAAGGCCACCGAAAGCGTGCAGAAGGCGCAGATGGCCGTGGCGCAGCGCTACGGTGGTTCCCAGGCCAAGCTGCACACGGCGGTCGAGTCGCTGGAGCGCATCAAGCAGCAGCAGGCGGAGCGTGCGGCCAAGATGGAAGCCGCGGCCGAGCTTGCCGAGGCGTCCAACCCGGATGACTCGCTGGATGCCAAGCTGCGTGCGGCGGGTATCGTCGCCGACAAGACCAGTGCCGACAGCGTGCTGGCGCGTCTCAAGGACAAGGCCAAGCCCTGATTCATCGGGCCAGCCACGACAGGTGGCTGTGGTACGTCATGAATGGTGGAGCCGATGGGCTCTGCCATGTTTTTCAGGGATAGGAAATCATGGAAATCTTCCTGCAGATCTCGCTGGCTTTCCCCACCGTCATCTTCAGCTTCCTGCTGTGTCTGGCGGTGGTGTATTGGGTCATCGTCGCGTTTGGCCTGATCGAGATCGACGTGCTCGACGTCGAAGCCGACTCAGCACTGGAAGGCCCGGCTGCGGCACTCCTGTCCAAACTCAAGCTGCGTGACGTACCGCTCACCCTGGTGCTGACCCTGCTGTCTTTCTTCGCCTGGTTCATCAGCTACTTCGTCGACCTCTGGGGGCTTGGCCTGTTGCCACTGGAGTGGCTGCGCTACCCACTGGGCGCGCTGGTGGCAGTGGCCGCGTTGTTTCTTGCCGTGCCGCCGACGCGCCTGCTGTGCGCGCCGCTGCGCCCGCTGTTCCTCAAACTGGAAGTGACCAGCAGCAAGAGCGTGCTCGGTCAGACCGCCGTGGTGCGCAGTGGCCGGGTGACCGCCAGCCATGGCGAGGCCATGCTCGAAGACGGTGGTGCCGGCCTGATTCTGCGGGTTCGGGCTGACGAACAGCTGGGCTTCAAGCGTGGCGACCGTGTCGTTTTACTGGAATACCTGGAAGCGCAGCATGCTTACCGGGTGATAACTGAAGAAGAGTTCCGGGGTATCTGATGCGCTGATCAGCGTCTGCCGGGCAGCAGTCCGGCAGGTCGTGATCCAGCTTTCAGCCGGTTCCATCCGCCTCAAAGGAGATTGAGCGCAATGTATAACCTTCCACCGTCGTTGATTCCCGTGCTGGTCGGGGTCGGCCTGGTCGCCCTGCTGATCGTTGGGCTGCTGGCCTTGTTCAAGGCCTTCTACATCAAGGTTCCCCAGGGGACGGCGCTGATCGTCAACGACATGTCGTCGACGCCCAAGGTGCACTTCACCGGAGCGCTGGTTTACCCGGTCATCCACCTCAAGGAGTTCATGAAGATCTCCCTGATCACCCTGGAAGTCGATCGCCGCGCCAAGGACGGGCTGATCTGTCGCGACAACATGCGCGCGGACATCACCGTGGCGTTCTACCTGCGCGTCAACGAGACCCAGGAAGACGTGCTCAAGGTCGCCAAGGCCATCGGCGTCGAGCGTGCCTCCGATCGTGCGGCGGTGAACGAGCTGTTCAACGCCAAGTTCTCCGAAGCCCTGAAGACCGTCGGCAAGCAGTTCGACTTCGTCCAGCTGTTCGAGAACCGTCAGGAATTCCGTGACCGCATCGTCGAGGTGATCGGCAACGACCTCAATGGTTACGTGCTCGAAGACGTGGCCATCGATTACCTGGAGCAGACCGCCAAGAGCTCTCTGGACCCGAGCAACATTCTCGACGCCGAGGGTATCCGCAAGATCACCCAGCTGACCGCTGCGCAGAACGTCATCACCAATGACCTGGAGCGCAACGAAGAACTGGCGATCAAGAAGAAGAACGTCGAAACCCGCGAGGCGACGCTGGCCCTCGAGCGTCAGCAGGCCGATGCCGAAGCGCGCCAGAAACGCGAGATCGAAACCATCCAGGCCCGTGAGCAGGCGGAAACCCTCAAGGTCAAGGAAGAAGAGCGTCTGAAGGCCGAGCAGGCGCGCATCCAGACCCAGCAGGAGCTCGACATCCGCGCCGAGAACCATCAGCGCGAAGTGGAAGTGGCGCAGCAGAACCGCCAGCGTGCGGTGGTCATCGAGGTGGAGAAGGTGACCCGCGCCAAGGATCTGGAAGTGGTGGCCCGCGAGCGCGAAGTCGAACTGCAGCGCATCGAGAAGGAAAAGGCGCTGGAAGAAGAGCGCAAGAACATCGCCAGCGTGGTGCGCGAGCGGGTTGCGGTCGAGAAGACCGTGGCTCAGGAAGAGGAGCGCATCAAGGAAGTCCGTGAGGTTTCCGAAGCCGAGCGCATGAAGCAGGTCACCGTGATCAATGCCCAGGCCGAAGCCGAGCAGGAGCTGGTGCGCCAGGTCAAGCAGGCCGAAGCGGACGAAACCCGTTCCAAGCACAAGGCGGTGGAAATCAACAACCTCGCCCAGGCCGAGCTGGAGGCCGCTGCCAAGAGCGCCGAGGCGAAGAAGAAGCTCGCCGAGGGTATCGAAGCCGAGCGCGCTGCGCCGGGTCTGGCCGATGCGCGGGTGCGTGAAGTCACCGCTGCGGCCAAGGAGAAGGAAGGTCTCGCCGAGGCTCGTGTGCAGGCCGAACGTCTGATTGCCGAAGCCAAGGGCGAGCAGGAGAAGGGCCTGGCCCAGGCTCGTGTGACCGAAGCGCAGGCGGCAGCCAAGGAGAAGGACGGCCTGGCCGATGCCAAGGTGCTGGAAGAGAAGCTCGGCGCGCAGGCACGAGGCGAAGAGCAGCTCGGCGTGGCCAAGGCCAAGGCGACCCAGGATCTGGGCATGGCCGAGGCGCAGGTACTGCTGGAGCGTCTGAACGCCGAAGCGGAAGGCCTGGGCAAGAAGTTCGGTGCCCTCGACGCGCTCAGTGACAACGCCCGTCAGCACGAAGAGTTCCGCATGCAGCTGGAGAAGAGCTTCGAGGAAGCCATGGCGGCCATCGCGGCGAACAAGGAAATCGCCAAGGATCAGGCCGAGGTTCTGGCCACCGCGCTGGCCAAGGCGAAGATCGAGATCGTCGGCGGCGAAGGCGACTTCTTCAACTCGTTCGCCAAGTCGCTGTCGGTGGGCAAGGCCATCGAGGGCGTGGTTGGCAAGAGCCCGGTGGTTCAGGACGTGCTTGCCCGTCTGTTGCAGGGCCGCGTACCGGAAGCCAAGCCCGTGCAGCCGGATACCGAGCAGGCGTGATGCACGATGCATGGGGCGTCGCTGGCGCCCCATGCAACCAACCGCTTCGCGATGGCAGGACCAGGCAAGCCTGCTCCTGCCGCACGTTGCAGATACAGCGTTCAATCACTCTACAAGGAATGTTTCATGTCAGAACCAAGAGACCATCTGGAAATGACCTTTCGTTCGATCCAGTGCTTTGCCGACGACGGCCGCCTGGATGCAGACGAACTGGGCTCGCTGCTGGCGATCGCCGAGCGCGACGGCGTGATCGATGACAACGAGATTCGTGTGCTGACGCGGATCATCGCCCGCATCAAGCCGGAAGAACTCGACCAGCCGATGCGCGACAAGCTCGCCGAAGTCGCCAGGAAGATCGGTGCCTGAGCACCGCTAGAAATCGCTTTTCGCGCCGCCCTCTCGCGGTAGGCGCGCTTTTGCTTGCAGACAGCGCAGATTCAGGAAGACCACGATGTCGGACGCCCAAGCCGAAAACACCCAGCAGGACATTCTCGACAAAGCCGTTGCCGAAGGCGGTGCCTATGAGGTGCTGCACAAGCGCCTGCAGGAGCAGGGGCTGCGCCTGCGGCAAAATACCGAGGCACTGAACGAGCAGCGTCTGCAGGAGTTCGGCAGCAGCCAGATGGAAGTGACCGGTCGGGTTCGCATCCGTACCGAGAACAACTGCATAGCTCGCGATATCGTCCAGGTCGGCGACTGGCTGCTGTTCGGCTACAACGTGTTCCTCGGCCTGAAGAAGGAAACCTCGGTCGCCGACGTGTTCTCGCTCTACCGGCTGGTGGAAGGGCCGGAGGGCTACGAGGCCGAGTCGATCGCCCTCGAGGGCACCTTCCTGGCGCAGAGCGGCTTCGTCAACGACTTCAACGAGCTCTACACCTACTACAAGAACACCCGGCTGCTGCAGCTGGCGATCCGTGACGGCAAGCTGCTGGCGAGCTTCCAGATCGGCGAGCGCATCACCGACATTCGCGTGTTTCGCTGGTCACTGTCGCTCGACGGCAAGGACGTGCGCTACATCGACAACCGCGGCGAACGCGATATCGCGCTTCCGGCGCCGTTCGATTTCGAATGGCAGAAAACCACCCGTGACATGACCGTCAACGGGCGCTTCCCACACTTGAACATCCTCGACACGGTATTCGTCGAGACCATCGGTGGCGACCTGACGATCAAGGTCGAGAACAACACCGAGAAGGGCGAGGGCATCTACCGCGAAGAGGTGGTGGACAAGACCCAGTCGCTGGACGATGCCCAGGTCGAGTTCGCTGCCCTGGGTAGCCTGATTCTGCTGAAGATCCTGCCGTACCGCGAGGAGCAGTGGCGCTATCTGGTGTTCAACCGGCTGACCCGCAAGGTCGAGCGCATCGATGCCATCGGCCTGGCCTGCGTGCAGCTACCCGAAGACCACGGCATCATCTTCCCCGGCGGTTATTACCTGCAGAACGGTGAACACAAAACCTTCGAGCAGTCGATGGCCGGCATGCGCTTCAAGCGCTCGGTGCGTTCGCCCAATGGCGAAGACGTGCAATACATCTTCTACCACCCGGGCGAAGGCCGGGCGGTATTGCTGACCTACAACCTGGTCACCCGGCAGTTGCAGAACCCGATCTTCGGCCACGGCTACGCGCGCCTGGAAGACGGGCGCATGGTGATCTTTTCCGCCGAGGGCGACGAACCGACGCGCATCCACCCCATGCAGATCTGGCAGACGCCATTCTGCAGCGAGGAGTACGCCGCGCGTCAGCCGGCACGCAGCGGTTTCTTCGGGCGAATCGGCAATGCCGAGCTGGTGCGCGGCGTCTCCGACCTGTTCAACCTCAGCCGCGAGATCGACAGCCGCGAAGTCTCGGTGCCGCGCTACACCCTGCTGTGTCAGAACACCCGGCGGCTGTTCGACGTCTATCACTGGCTCAGCGATCCGCAGTGCGCGGGCATGGCACCGTTGCTGCGCGAGATCGCGGCGACCGGCGAGCTGGTACTCGACGAGTTCGAGAAGGTCGAGAGCATTCGCCAGCAGTCGGCCACGGCCATGGCCAGTGCGGAAAGTCGGCAGAAGGCGCTGCTCGAGAGCCTGCGCTCGGAGAGCTGGGACAAGGTCGAGCAGTACGTCGAGGCACTCAACGCCATCACTGCCCAGCGCGGCCAGTTGCTGACCATCCGCGATTATCGCTACATCGACGTGGCGCGTATCGACGCCATGGAGCAGGCGCTGCTCGAAGCCCGCGAGCAGACTGCCGCTGCCACTTCACGCTACCTGGCAGGTGATGCCGCGCTACAGCCGTATCACGACAACCTGCAGGCACTCGATGCCCAGGCGCAGAAAGCCGAGACCGTGGCGCAACTGGCTGAACCCCTGGCAGGGCTGGGCGAGATGGCCGCCAACCTGGACATGCTATCCGGGCTGATGGCTTCGCTGCAGATCGACGATGCCACCGAGCGGACCCGCATCGTCGATGCCATTTCCGAGGTGTACGCCAAGCTCAACCAGGCCAAGGCGCGAGCCGAGCAGCGCCGCAAGGGGCTTGGCTCGACGGAAACCGTGGCGCAGTTCGGCGCCCAGTTCAAGCTGTTCAGCCAGAGCATCACCAACGCCCTGGCGCTGGCCCAGGATCCCGAGCGCTGCGACGAGCAGCTGTCGCGTCTGCTGGTGCAACTTGAAGAACTGGAGAGCCAGTTCGGTGACCACGAGCAGTTTCTCGGCGACATTCTGGCCAAGCGCGAGGAGCTGCTGGAAACCTTCGAGGCCCACAAGCAGACCCTGCTCGACGAGCGTCAGCGCAAGGCTCAGGCCCTGCTCGATGCCGCCCGGCGCATCCTCGACAGCCTGGGCCGGCGCACCGCGCGTTTCGACCAGGCCGAAGAACTGAATGCGTTCTTCGCCGCTGACCCGCTGATTCTCAAGCTGCGTGAACTGGCCGAACGCCTGCGCGAACTCAAGGACAGCGTCAAGGCCGATGATGTCGAGGCGCGTCTGAAGGGCGCCCGGGACCAGGCCGTGCGTGCGCTGCGCGACAAGAGCGAACTGTTCGAAGAGGGCGGTGATGTCATCAAGCTGGGGCCGCGCCACCGCTTCGCCGTCAACACCCAGGAACTGGACCTGACCCTGCTGCCCCGTGGCGACGGGCTGTTCCTGCACCTGACCGGCACCGATTTTCTCGAACCCCTGCACGACCGCGAGCTGGAGGCGTTGCGCGATTACTGGCAGGTGGCGCTGGAGTCGGAATCGGCCGCGTTGTACCGCGGCGAGTTCCTCGCCGGTCTGGTCCTCGACGCCGCCGTGCGTAACGCCGAGGGGCTCAGCCTCGACCTGCTCAAGGCGCAGATGAGTCAGCCCGAGGAACTGATCAAGCGCATCCGCGAGTTCGCGGCACCGCGCTACAAGGAAGGCTACCAGAAGGGCATTCACGACCAGGACGCCATGGCCATCCTGCTCAGGTTGCTGGCGCTGCGCGAAGGCGCCGGGCTGTTGACCTACACGCCTCTGGCCCGTGGTTTCGCATTGTTCTTCTGGAACCGCTGGCGCGAAGACATGGACGCCGCCCACTGGGCCGAGCGCGCCCACACCTGCGCCAACATCCGCAAGCTGTTCGGTCGTGATGAAGGCCTGGTGCAGTTGCGTGCCGAAGTGCTGGCGGCGATGCAGGGGTTCCTGGCACGCCACCCGATGCCGTTCGAGGCGGCGCCGTTGCGCGAGGCTGCCGAGTATCTGGTCGAAGAGCTGGCTGCCGAGCGCGTCGAGTTCGTGGTCAGCAAGTACGCCCGCGATCTGCTCGACGGCCTGCGCCAGCACCTGCAGACCGCACACATGTGGGACGGCTACCTGCAAGCCCAGGAGCGCCTGCGCGGACGACCCGATCAGCGCTGGGCGCTGGCGGAGAACTGGCTGCGTGCCTATTGCGCCGAACAGAGCGCGGCCTCCCAGGCCTATGTACCCGAGGCCGTGGCCCTCGGCCTTATCGATGCCGAGCTGCCGGTTCGTGTCACCGAGGCGGATCTGCAGGTGCGCGTCGACGGCCTGCTCGGCGATCATCCACGCATCGAGCAGGGCGCCCTGGCGTTCGCGCTGGACGATTTCTTCCAGCGTCTGCGTCACCACCGCGAGACGTTCCTGCCGGCTCTGCAGCGTTATCAGGCGCTGCGTCAGGAGGTGGTCAATCGCGAGCGCGATGCGTTGCGCCTGAGCGAGTTCAAGCCACGGCCGCTGTCCTCCTTCGTGCGCAACAAGCTGATCAACGATGTGTACCTGGGTGTCATCGGCGACAACCTGGCCAAGCAGATGGGCACCGCCGGTGAAAGCAAGCGCACCGACCTGATGGGCCTGCTGATGCTCATCTCGCCGCCTGGCTACGGCAAGACCACCCTGATGGAGTACGTGGCTCACCGCCTCGGTCTGATCTTCATGAAGATCAACGGCCCGGCCCTCGGCCACGAAGTGCGGTCCATCGACCCGGCTCAGGCTCCCGACGCCACCTCTCGCCAGGAGCTGGAGAAGCTCAACCTGGCGCTGGAAATGGGCAACAACGTGATGCTCTACGTCGACGACATCCAGCACACCCACCCGGAATTCCTGCAGAAATTCATCTCGCTGTGCGACGGTACCCGGCGCATCGAGGGCGTGTGGAAGGGCCGCACCAAGACCTACGACATGCGCGGCAAGAAGTTCTGCGTGGTGATGTCGGGCAACCCCTATACCGAGTCCGGCGACGTATTCAAGATCCCTGACATGCTGGCCAACCGGGCGGATATCTACAACCTGGGCGATACCCTGGGCGGCATGGAAGAGGCTTTCGCGCTCAGCTACATCGAGAACGGCCTGACGTCCAATCCGGTGCTGGCGCCGCTGGCCACCCGCGATATGGCCGATGTCTATCGCTTCGTCGCCAAGGCCGAAGGCAAGCCGTTCTCCAGCAACGAACTGAGCCACGGTTACAGCGGCGCCGAGGTCAATGAGATCGTCTCCACCCTGCAGCGCCTGATGCAGGTGCGCGACGTGGTGCTCAAGGTCAATCAGCAGTACATCGCCAGTGCTGCCCAGGCCAACGAGTACCGTACCGAGCCCTCGTTCAAGCTGCAGGGCAGCTACCGCAACATGAACAAGATGGCCGAGAAGATCTCCTCGGTGATGAACGACGCCGAGCTGCTGCAACTGATCGCCGATCACTACCAGGGCGAATCGCAGCTGCTGACCACCGGCGCCGAGGAAAACCTGCTCAAGCTCGCCGAGCTGCGTGGCAACCAGACGCCCGAGCAGCTCGAGCGCTGGGCGCAGATCAAGCGCGATTTCATGCGCAACAAGGCCATGGGCGGCAGCGACTCCGACATCGGCGGGCGCGTGGTGGCGCAGCTCAACGATCTGGTCGAGGGGGTGCGTGGCCTGGCTCGCGGCGAGCAGGCTGCGCCCGCGCCTGCCGCCGTGCCCTGGCAGGAGCTGCTGGCTGGCCTGGAACGCTTGCGCGAAGTGCAGCCGAAGGTGGAGGTGGCCGTACAGGCGCAGCCGCAACCCGGCATCCAGGCGCTGCTCGAACGCCTCGCCGATGGCCTGCAAGACGGTGTGGTGCCGCTGATCAATGCCATGGACAAGAAGATCGACATCGATCTGGGGACCCACAAGCGTATGGGCGACATGGCCCAGCAACTGCGTGAGATCGCCCGGATGATGGGGCAGGGCGGCGACACGCCGTGACGCTCTGGCTGTTGCCGCGGCTGAAGTTGTTGTTCGGTATCGCCGCACTGATGGTCGTGCTGCAACTGGTCAACAGCCTGGACGGCTACAGCCTGAACCGCTGGGGGCTGATTCCGCGTGTGCTGGAAGCGCTCCCCGGCGTGCTTCTGGCGCCCTGGCTGCACGGCAGTTGGTTGCACCTGTTCGGCAATCTCAGCGGCTTTCTGGTATTGGGCGCGTTGGCCCTGCTGGAGTCGCGCCGCGAGTTCGTCCGTGCCAGCCTGTTCATCATCGTTGCCAGTGGTCTGCTGGTCTGGCTGTTCGGCCGCCCGGGCATTCATGTCGGCTCCAGTGGCTGGCTGTTCGGGCTGTGGGGGCTGCTGCTCGGGCGCGCCTGGTTCCGTCGCAGCTTCGCGGATCTGCTGCTGGCGGCCCTGGCTCTGGTGCTCTACGGCGGCTTCTTCTTCGGCCTGCTGCCGCAGCAGGGCGTGTCGTTCGAATATCACCTGGCTGGCGCATTGTGCGGCGGACTTTACGCTTCATGGCAGCGGGGCGGGCAAAAGCGCCGCACCCGAAAACGAACTCGGCAGGGTTAAAAATGGATTTCGATCGCCTCGATCAACACCTGCGTGACAGCCTCGCGGACCTCACGCTCAGCAACGATGAGCGAGATGAACTGCGTGAACTGGGCAACGACCTGACGCCTGATCAGGTGCGCTACCTGCGCAACCGCGCCTTCTCTCTGGTGCGCGAGTTGGTCGGCAACCCCGAGGACGCCATGCCGGCCCTGAAATGGCTGGAGCAGGTGATCAAGACCCTGGAGGTGCGCTGCTCGCCGGCCCGTGGCCACGCCAGCGCGCATTTCAGCCCGGGGGAAAGTTGCCGTCAGCGTATTCGCGGCCTATGCCAACAGGCCCGGGAGTCGGTGGATGTGTGCGTCTACACCATTTCCGATGACCAGCTCAGTGACGAGCTGATCGCCGTGCACCGCCGTGGCGTGGCTGTACGGATCATCAGCGACAACGAGAAACGCTTCGATGCCGGCAGCGATATCCAGCGCCTGATCGACCAGGGCGTGCCGCTGCGGATCGACAACAGCCCGTTTCATATGCACCACAAGTTCGCCCTGTTCGACGGGCGCCTGCTGCTCAACGGCAGCTTCAACTGGACGCGCAGCGCCAGTGTCAGCAACGAGGAAAACCTGCTGGTGACCGACGACCCTCATCTGGTCGCCGAGTATGCGCGTGAGTTCGACAGGCTGTGGACTCGCTACCGCCCGGGCTGAGCGGCGGCGCAAGGCGGCTTTGCGAGATCAGCGACGCAACGCTGGCAGAAGCGTCTGCCAGCTGGCTGGCACGTGCCGACGCAGCGCGCTGCTCATGGCGTCCCGGCGTTTCTGGTACAGCAGCCCGAGGCCCATGACGCCCAGGCCGATCAGGCTGACCACCACCGGGAACAGCAGCGAGTCCTCGAACACGTCATGGGCCAGGTAGCCGAGGTAACCCGCCACGCCCAGCGCGCCGAAGACCATGAACAGCGGGCGGCGCAGCAGTACGGCGAGGCCGATCAGGCCCAGATTGATCAGGCAGTAGAGCAGCTTGCCGAACTCGCTGCCGCTGTCCTGCAGGCTCAGGCCGCACCAGAACGCGGTGAGGCCCGCCAGGTAACCCCAGAAGGCGAAATCCTGTTTGCTGCGCCCGTCGACCAGCAGGCTGACGAGCAGCACCAGCAGGCCGAACCAGAGCGAAACGTCACGGCGTTGTTCCCAGGTGATGTACTCGTCATGAAACAGTTCGCTGAGATCCATCGACATGAACCAGAGGGCCACGGCGATCGGCATGACGATGAACGGGAAGGGCATCACGCGCAGCACCAGCAGGCCGACAATGATGGTGGCGACTTCCATGAGCAGCCAACCGCCTTGTACGTAGCGGTAGTAGTCGGCGTAGTCGGTTTGCGTGTCCCCCATGGGCCACAGGCCGAATACACGCTGGGCGGCGAACACCACCAGCGGCACGAGGCTCACCGTCACCGCCGCCAGCAGGCCGCCCGGAATCGGCTGGCCGCGTTGCCACAGGCTGCGGCCACCGAGGAAGAACAGCAGCAGATAGGCAGCGCTGATCAGCAGTAGCGCAGTGTCGCCGATGCTCATCCAGGCTTCGGTCATCAGCCAGCCCATGGCCCCGATGATCAGCAGCGCACCGAAGTAGTAGGCCACATGGGAGAGCTGAAAGCTGGGGCGGCTGTGTGGATCGTGCTGGAGAAAGTCCACCAGGGCCTGATCCTGACCCGGCTGCAGGACGCCGGCCTGGACGGCACGCTTCAGGTCGCTGCTGTCGATCTTGAGTGTCATGAACGAGTCCCTGTAAGGCGTGGCGCTCTGTCGGCCAGTGCGTGCGCCACGCTCTGGTCGGTGGGCCAGGGCGGTGGGCCACCCTGGCGGGCTGGCTGCCGAATGGCGGGCCAGCGTTGCTGTCAGTGTTTGCGCGGTACGGGCTTGAGCAATTCGTCTGGCGGCATTTCGCAGGCGATCTTGCGGCCCATCAGCGCTTCGATGGCCGGCAGCGCGTAGGCGTCGTCTTCGCCGGCGAAGCTGATCGAGGTACCGCTGGTGCCCGCACGACCGGTACGACCAATGCGGTGCACGTAGTCATCCGGCGTTTCCGGCAGGGTGAAGTTGATGACGTGGCTGATGGCATCGACGTGGATGCCTCGGCCCGCCACATCGGTGGCGACCAGCACGCGAATGCTGCCCTCACGGAAGCCTTCGAGCACCTTGATGCGTTTGTGCTGCGGCACGTCGCCGGACATCTGCGCGGCACTGATGCCATCGCGGGTGAGGCGCTCTTCGATGCGCCGTACTTCGTCCTTGCGGTTGGCGAATACCATCACGCGGATCCAGTCGTTCTGAGCGATGAGGTTGTAGAGCAGCTTGTACTTGTCTGCCGAGGCGACGGCATAGACGTGCTGTTCGACGGTATCGCTGGCGACGCTTTCCGGTTCGATCTCGACGATAGCCGGATCGGTGGTCCACTGTTTGGCCAGGTTCATCACGTCTTCGGTGAAGGTGGCGGAAAACAGCAGCGTCTGGCGTTCGCCCTTCATCGGGGTCTGGCGGATGATCTGCCGGACCTGCGGGATGAAGCCCATGTCGAGCATGCGGTCGGCTTCATCGAGCACCATGACCTCGACCATGTCCAGGTGGACTTCACCGCGCTGGTTGAAGTCCAGCAGGCGGCCCGGGGTGGCGACCAGAATGTCGCAGAAGCGTGATTCGAGCAGCTTGAGCTGTTTGTCGAAGTCCATGCCGCCGACGAAGCTCATGACGTTCAGGTCGCTGTACTTGGTCAGTTCGGCCGCATCCTTGGCGATCTGCACCACCAGCTCGCGGGTCGGCGCGATGATCAGGGCCCGCGGCTCGCCCATGTAGCGGTCTTTCGGCGGCGGGGTCTGTTGCAGCTGGGTGATGATCGAAATCAGGAAGGCGGCGGTCTTGCCTGTGCCGGTCTGGGCGCGGCCGATGGCGTCGCGGCCCTTGAGGGTGTAACCCAGTACGCCCGCCTGGATCGGCGTGCAGTAGGGGAAGCCCAGATCATGGATGGCATGCATCAGGTCCGGGGACAGCTTGAAGTCGTGGAAGCGGGTCTTGCCAGGGGCTGGTTCGACCTTGAAATCTTCGAGCTTCCAGGTGTCGACCGGCTTGGGTGCGCGCTCTCGGTGAGGTTTCGCGGGTTTGCTCTGGGGTTTCGGGGCAACGGGAGCCGACGCTTTCGGTGGCCTCGGTGGGCGTTCCTCGCGAGCTGGGCTGGCGGGTGGCGGGGAGGGCTCGATGGTCGGGGAGACTGAGCTGTGTGGCTCATTTTCGGCTTTGCCGAATATTTTTTTGAGTGCTTTGAGCACGGTCATCTCGTCGGTTGATTAAGGAATGAACGACGGCCAGTGTAAAGCAAGACGCGCGCAGGGCGAAGTACCCTGCGGATACCGTAATTGCGGGCTTTGCGATCAGCCTGCCGGCAGGCTGGCGAGCAGCAGGCGATGCACGTTGCCGCCCATGATCGCGGCGATCTCCTCGCGGCTGAAGCCGGCACCGAGCAGGCCCTCGGTCAGCTGGGCGAGCCCGGTCACGTCGAACGGGGCGTGGATGGTGCCGTTGAAGTCGGAGCCCAGGGCCACATGGCGCACGCCCACCAGGTCGGCGGTGTAGCGAATCGCCTTGACGATGGCAGCCACCGAGGTGGCACACACGGCCGTGTCCCAGTAACCGATGCCGATCACCCCGCCGGTGGCGGCAATGGCGCGCAGGTGCCGGTCGCTCAGGTTGCGGGTACCGGGGCAGGTGCCTTCGACGCCGCCGTGGGAGACCAGCAGCGGGCGTTTGGCGATGGCCAGCACATCATCCATCAAGGGGCGCGAGGCGTGAGCCAGATCGATCAGCATGGATTTCTCTTCGAGGCGGGCGATCACCTGCCGGCCCAGCGGTGTCAGGCCACCCTTCGCCAGGCCATGGGCCGAGCCGCCGACCTCGTTGTCGAAGAAGTGAGTCAGGCCAGCCATGCGGAAACCTGCGTCGTAGAGACGGTCGAGGTTATCCAGCTGCCCTTCGAGCGGGTGCAGGCCCTCGGTGGCCAGCAGGGTGGCGACGCGACGCGGGTCCTCGTTCCAGGCCTGCAGGAAGGTGGCCAGGTCGGCTCTGCTCCTGATCAGCACCATGCGACCATCGCTGCCTGCGGTCGCCTCGCGCAGCTTTTCGGCCTGGTAGAGGGCGCGCTGCAGCAGGCTGTTCCAGGTCGCCCGAGGCCAGCGCTGGGCCATGGCGAGCAGCGTGATGGTGTCGCTATCGGCAGCGTTGCTCTCGTAGTTCAGCCCGCGTGGCGATTTGGTCACGGTGGAGAACACCTGAAGGCCGACGCGGCCTTCGAGCATGCGTGGCAGATCCGAGTGCCCGTAACTGTAGCGCTTGAGCAAGTCTCGCTCCCAGAGCAGCGCGTCGTCGTGCAGGTCGGCGATGAACAGGGTGTCGTGCAGGCGGGTGGCGGCCTCTCCGGCAGGGTAGGGCGCAGGTGATTCGACGCTGTTCATGCGTCGGTCGAGGATGCTGGGCAACGTGAAGAACACGCCGGCAGCGACGATCAGGGCAATCGGAGCGATCAGCAGGCGTTTACGCATCGGGAGCATCCACGCAAAGGTATGGGTCCGAACAGCATGCCACGCGGTGACGGCATTTCAGTGACAGAGGCGGTTGCGGCCTTCGTCCTTGGCCCGGTACAGGGCCTTGTCGGCACGGGCGATCAGGCTGGTCAGGCTGTCCTTGGGCTGCATCTGGGTCAGCCCCAGGGAAATCGTCACACCGGGCTGGGCGCCCAGCGGCGAGTAGAAGGCGCCGATTTGCTCCAGGCTCTCGCGCAGACGCTCGGCGATGTCCACTGCCTGTTTCAGGTTCAGCTCAGGCAGCAGCACGACGAATTCCTCACCCCCGAAACGCACCAGGCTGTCACGGGGGCGCAGCTGTCGACGCAGGGTGTGGGCGACCAGGCACAGGGCATAGTCGCCAGCCAGGTGGCCGTGCTGATCGTTGTAATCCTTGAAGTGATCGACATCGAGCATCAGCAGGCTCAGGGGCTGGCAACTGAACAGGCAACGGGTGCGTTCGCGTTCGAACACGTGCTCCAGCCAGCGCCGGTTGAAGGCCCCGGTGAGTTTGTCGACGTTGGCGTTCTGCTCGCTGTCGATCAGTTGCCGATTGCCCTGGCGCATGCGGCTGCACAGCACTTCCAGCAGGTTGTGCATCATCTGCGGCGATTGCTGGAACAGCGTGGTCAGGGCATCACGGTGCAGGCGCAGCACGCTGCTCGGCTCGTTGGCCACCACGTAGGCGCTGGGATGCTCGTTGTCGATGAAGCTGATTTCGCCGGCGCAATCCCCCGAGTGCAGGGTGGTGACCGGCTGATTGTCCAGCGAGCCCAGGTAAACCTTGAGGCTGCCGTTGACGACTATATAGAGGTACTGGTTGCGGTCGAACGGCGAGAGCAGCACTTCGCCGGTGTCCAGATCGCAGGCACGAAAGGAATCCAGCAGCCGGGTCAGGCTGCCGAGTGCAACATTGTTGAACAGGCGCAGTTGCCGGATCTGCTGGAGATCGGTCTGCCATTGGGCTGCCTTCATGGCATCAGCATCCTTGCTCGAAAACGACTAACGATCGGCACCGCTAACGCTCCCTGGGTCAATGACCCCATTCATGGTGAATGGACGGGCCTCATTACCCTGACAGTATCCGTCGGCCCGAGGACTGACAATGCTCTTGCGCCTCGACGACGACAGGCGGCGCGTGGACTGTGACCTGGGTCACAGGCCTGGCCCCGCGCAAACCGGCGTTATAGACGGGCCGCCAGCCAAACGCCGACGTCGCGTATTTCCTCCGGTAACACTTCGTGGCCCATGGGATACTCCTGCCATGTCACGGTGACATCATGCTGCAGCAGCCAGTCGTGGGCGGCGCGGCCCATGGGTGGCAGCACCACGCCGTCCTGATTGCCGTGCAGGCAGTACACCGGTATCGCACGCTGCAGGTCGCTCAGTTGCACCTGCTCGGCAAAGGTCGGGGCGTAGGTGGACAGCGCCAGGACGCCGCCGAGGGGCCCCTGCCAGCGCAGGAAGGCGGTATGCAGCACCACCGCGCCGCCCTGGGAAAAGCCGGCGAGAAAGATGCGGGCCGGGTCGATCCCTTCGTTGCGCTGCGCCTCGATCAGGTCGATCACCTGCTGGGCCGACTGTTCGAGCTGCTCCCGATCGATCGCCCTGGCCGGGCTCATGGCGAGAATGTCGTACCAGCTGGGCATCTCGTAGCCGCCGTTGACGGTGACTGCGCGAGTGGGCGCCTGGGGCAGTACGAAACGGGTGCTGCGCAGCGATTGCTGCAGCGCCTGGGCGACCGGTTGAAAATCGAAGCGGTCTGCACCCAGACCGTGCAGCCAGATGACGCATGAATCGGCGGGAAGTGGGGGCTGCAGTAGCAATGTGTTATCCATGTGTTGCTCCAATATGGGGCCTGTGCGTTATTTTGGTGCGTAACTGTTTTTCGTCACTGTACTGATCCGTGAACAAGATGTCGCAAGATTACAAGTTTGCCCCCTTGACCCGCCTATCTCGCGGGCAAAATCACCGTGTGGTATGGCCTTTGCTATAGAGCCTGAGACTGATGTCGTCGGCCTGGCGTGGTAACACCGCTCCGAGCCGCGGAGCAGACGGGAAAGCCGATTTGATGGGGTTTCCAAAAGGTTCGCCGGGCGCTGCATGCCTGTCGATGTGCAAATTCGCGATCCGTCTCGGGCCCGTTCACCAATGGGCTGGTGCAAGCGTCGATGACCTACTTTTCGAATAGGTCACGGCATTCGCACCGAGGTCTGGTCACCGGTCTACACTGTCGCTGCCTACAGTGACGACATGCCCCAAAAGGGTACGGCGATCCGACTGAGACTCCAACACAACAAAAGCAACCGGAGAATGTTCAATGAAGATGGTTAAAACCACCCTGGCGATGTTGACCGCCGCCGCCGTTCTGGGTGCAGCAGGCATGGCTCATGCCGGTGCTACCCTGGATGCAGTCAAGAAGAAAGGTTTCGTACAGTGCGGCGTCAGCGATGGCCTGCCTGGCTTCTCGGTACCGGATGAGAAGGGCAACTATCAGGGTATCGACGTCGACATCTGCCGCGGTGTGGCCGCAGCGGTGTTCGGTGACGCGACCAAGGTCAAGTACAGCCCGCTGACCGCCAAGGAGCGTTTCACCGCGATCCAGTCCGGTGAAGTCGATGTGCTCTCGCGCAACACCACCTGGACCAGCTCCCGCGACGGCGGCATGGGTCTGGTATTCACCGGCGTGACCTACTACGACGGTATCGGCTTCCTGGTTAACAAGAAGCTGGGCGTTGCCAGTGCCAAGGAACTGGATGGCGCGACCATCTGTATCCAGGCAGGCACCACCACCGAGCTGAACGTCTCCGACTACTTCCGCTCGAACGGCCTGAAGTACACCCCCATCACCTTCGACACCTCCGACGAAAGCGCCAAGTCCCTGGAAGCTGGTCGTTGCGACGTACTGACCTCCGACCAGTCGCAGCTGTACGCACAGCGCATCAAGCTGGGCGCGCCGGATGACTGGGTAGTACTGCCGGAAGTGATCTCCAAGGAGCCGCTGGGCCCGCTGGTTCGTCGTGGCGACGAAGACTGGATGGCTATCGTCAAGTGGACCCTGTTCGCCATGCTCAACTCCGAAGAGCTGGGTGTCGACTCCAAGAACGTCGAAGCCCTGGCCAAGGAAACCAAGAACCCTGACGTAGCCCGTATGCTGGGTGCCGACGGTGAGTATGGCAAGGATCTGAAACTGCCGAAGGACTGGGTCGTCCAGATCGTCAAGCAGGTCGGTAACTACGGCGAAGTCTTCGACCGTAACATCGGCAAGGGCAGCGAGCTGAAAATCGAGCGTGGTCTGAACGCTCTGTGGAACAAAGGCGGTCTGCACTACGCTCCTCCAGTGCGTTGATTGACCTGTCGCCCGGCAGCCGGCTGCCGGGCGATTTTCGTTCCGTTATACCTGGGGCATTCCCATGCAGAAAAACATCGGCGCACCGCAGGGGTTCTCCCTCAGCGATCCACGTGTGCGCGCCTGGCTATTCCAGATCATTACCGTTGTGGCCGTGGTCGCAATGGGGTGGTTCCTGTTCAGCAACACACAGACCAACCTGCAACACCGGGGCATCACGTCCGGCTTCGACTTTCTCGAGCGCAGTGCCGGTTTCGGCATCGCCCAACACCTGATCAGCTATACCGAAGCGGACAGCTATGCCCGCGTCTTCGTCATCGGCCTGCTCAACACGCTGCTGGTGTCCTTCATCGGTATCGTGCTGGCTACCTTCCTCGGCTTCCTCATCGGTATCGCGCGACTGTCGCCGAACTGGATGATCAGCAAGCTGGCGACCGTCTACATCGAGGTGTTCCGCAACATTCCGCCGTTGCTGCAGATTCTCTTCTGGTACTTCGCCGTGCTGCTGCCGCTGCCGGGACCGCGTGCCAGCATCAGCATCGGCGAAAGCTTCTTCCTCAGCAACCGCGGCCTGAACATGCCGGCTGCCGAGGCGACGGGGGCTTTCTGGCCGTTCGTGGCCGGCCTGGTGGTGACCCTGGTCGCCATCGTGCTGATGACCCGCTGGGCCAACAAGCGCTTCGAAGCCACCGGCGTGCCATTCCACAAGTTCTGGGCTGGCCTGGGGCTGGCGATCGTCATTCCCACGCTGTTCGCGCTGGTGTTCGGTAGCCCGCTGCACTGGTCGGTACCGGAGCTCAAGGGCTTCAACTTCGTCGGCGGCTGGGTGATGATCCCGGAACTGCTGGCGCTGACCATCGCGTTGACCGTCTACACCGCGGCCTTCATCGCCGAGAACGTGCGCTCCGGGATCAACTCGGTCAGCCACGGGCAGACCGAAGCCGCTCGCTCGCTGGGGCTGCGCCCGGGCCCGACCCTGCGCAAGGTGATCATTCCCCAGGCCATGCGGGTCATCATTCCGCCGCTGACCAGCCAATACCTGAACCTGGCGAAGAACTCCTCTCTGGCCGCCGGTATCGGTTACCCGGACATGGTGTCGCTGTTCGCCGGTACGGTACTCAACCAGACGGGCCAGGCCATCGAGGTGATTGCCATCACCATGAGCGTGTACCTGGCGATCAGTATCAGCATTTCCCTGCTGATGAACTGGTACAACAAGCGCATCGCGCTGATCGAGCGGTGAGGACCTAGCGCAATGAGCACAACCCATATTTTCAAACCGGATCAGCCGCCACCCAGCTCCAGTGTTGGTGTGGTCGCCTGGATGCGCAGCAATCTGTTCTCCAGCTGGCTCAATACGGCGCTGACCTTCTTCGCCATCTACCTCGTTTGGCTGATGGTGCCGCCGCTGCTCAAGTGGGCGTTCATCGACGCCAACTGGGTGGGCACCACCCGCGCCGACTGCACCAAGGAAGGCGCCTGCTGGGTGTTCATCCAGGCGCGTTTCAGCCAGTTCATGTATGGCTTCTACCCCAGTGAACTGCGCTGGCGCGTGGACCTGACCGCGGTTCTGGCGATCGTCGGTGCGGCACCGCTGTTCATTTCCCGCTTCCCGCGCAAGGCCTTCTATGGCATCGGCTTCCTGGTGATCTACCCGGTGGTTGCCTGGTGCCTGCTGCATGGCGGTGTGTTCGGCCTGGAAACCGTGCCGACCAGCCGTTGGGGCGGCCTGATGCTGACTCTGGTGATCGCCGCGGTAGGTATCGCCGGTGCATTGCCGCTGGGCATTCTGCTGGCTTTGGGGCGCCGCTCCAACATGCCGGCGGTGCGCGTGGTCTGCGTGACGTTCATCGAGTTCTGGCGTGGCGTTCCACTGATCACCGTGCTGTTCATGTCCTCGGTGATGCTGCCGCTGTTCCTGCCCGAGGGCATGAGCTTCGACAAGCTGATGCGGGCGCTGATCGGGGTCATCCTGTTCCAGTCGGCCTACATCGCCGAAGTGGTACGTGGTGGTCTGCAGGCGATTCCCAAGGGGCAATACGAAGCGGCCGGCGCCATGGGCCTGGGCTACTGGCGGATGATGGGTCTGGTGATCCTGCCGCAAGCGCTCAAGCTGGTGATTCCGGGCATCGTCAACACCTTCATCGCCCTGTTCAAGGACACCAGTCTGGTGATCATCATCGGCCTGTTCGACCTGCTCAACAGCGTCAAGCAGGCGGCTGCCGACCCGGCGTGGCTGGGCATGGCGACCGAGGGCTATGTGTTCGCTGCCCTGATTTTCTGGATTTTCTGTTTCGGCATGTCCCGCTACTCCCTCCATCTGGAGCGGAAGCTCGATACCGGCCACAAGCGTTAGGAGTCACTTAGATGAGCGAAGCAAACAAGCAACCCAGCGCCGAGCCGATCATTCAGCTGCAGGGCGTGAACAAGTGGTACGGCCAGTTCCACGTACTCAAGGACATCAACCTCGACGTGCGTCAGGGCGAGCGTATCGTGCTGTGCGGGCCGTCGGGTTCGGGCAAGTCCACCACCATCCGCTGCATCAACCGTCTGGAAGAACACCAGGCCGGTCGCATCGTGGTCGATGGCACCGAACTGACCCGTGACCTCAAGGACATCGAAACCGTGCGCCGCGAAGTGGGCATGGTGTTCCAGCACTTCAACCTGTTCCCGCACCTCACCGTGCTGCAGAACTGCACGCTGGCGCCGATGTGGGTTCGCAAGATGCCCAAGCGCAAGGCGGAGGAAATCGCCATGCACTTCCTCGAGCGCGTGCGCATTCCGGAACAGGCCCACAAGTTCCCGGGGCAACTGTCCGGTGGTCAGCAGCAGCGTGTGGCCATTGCCCGTGCCCTGTGCATGAAGCCGAAGATCATGCTGTTCGATGAGCCGACCTCGGCGCTCGACCCGGAAATGGTCAAGGAAGTACTCGACACCATGATCGGCCTGGCTCAGGACGGCATGACCATGCTCTGCGTGACCCACGAAATGGGCTTCGCCCGTACCGTGGCGGATCGGGTGATCTTCATGGACAAGGGCGAGATCGTCGAACAGGCCGAGCCCAATGCCTTCTTCGACAATCCGCAGAACGAGCGCACCAAGCTGTTCCTCGGGCAGATCCTGCACTGAGAACGAACTTACGAGGCCGCTGCGGCGTAGAAGACGGACTGGATTGCCAGCCCAGTCGGAAAGCCGCTTGCGGCTAACGCGCTTTAGGGCGGCCCCGGAGGAGCGAGCGAAGCGAGTTGTGCTCATGTACGAGCGTACACTCACATGCGAGCCCAGTCCGCTTCCTCGCCTGTATTTGCGGGGCAGCCCAGGCCTTGCAGGACTCTAGCTCGCTGGATCGAAAGCGCGTTCTTGCTAGTAGAAGGGAGCCTCCGCAGGGCTCCCTTTTGCGTTCTGATAAGGGCGTATCAATGGCCGATATGCCCATCGTCGGATCGGCGTTTTGCGGCGATACTCTGCGTATCGCCAAGGAGCTCAGCCATGTCTCACCCGAATGCCGATCTGATCACCCGTTTCTACCAGGCCTTCCAGCAACTGGATGCCGAGCGCATGGCGAGTTGCTATGCGCCTGATGTCAGCTTCAGTGACCCGGCATTCGGCACGCTCACCGGTGACGATGCCGCGGACATGTGGCGCATGCTGACCACCCGGGCCAAGCAGTTCTCCCTGACCTTCAGCGATGTGCAGGCCGATGCCAATGGTGGTAGCGCCAACTGGGTGGCCACTTACCTGTTCAGCCAGACCGGCCGCACCGTGGTGAACCGCATCCAGGCGTCGTTCGTGATTCGTGACGGGCTGATCGTCGAACACCGTGATCAGTTCGATATGTGGCGCTGGTCCGCTCAGGCGCTGGGTTTTCAGGGCATGCTCATCGGCTGGACGCCGCTGCTGAAAAACACCGTGCGCAGGCAGGCCAGGAACGGTCTGCGGCAGTTTCAGGCCTCCCGTGCGTCAGACGGGCAGCACGGCGTAGAGGCGCGCAGCTGAACGGAGTGGTAGGCTTCTCGGTCTGAATGTTCATCGATGAATGGCTGAGTGCATGTAAAGGCTCCGTTCGTTGCGTGAAAGTCCGTCTACCAGAGTATTTCGATCATGAGTGTTATGTCGCTATCACCCAGTAAAGCCAAGGCATGGAGCGTTCACGCGGTAACCGCCAGCGGGGTAATCCTTGGCATGTTGGCGCTGCTCGCGCTGATCGAGGGGAGGGCGGAAAGCTGCCTGCTGTGGCTGGGGCTCGCCTTGTTGGTCGACGGCCTGGACGGCACCCTGGCGCGCAAGTACGACGTCAAGGTGGTACTGCCGCATTTCGACGGTTCGACCCTCGATCTGGTGATCGACTACCTCACCTACGTGTTCATCCCGGCGATCTTCGTCTATCGCTTCATCCCGCTGCCCGAGTACACGCTGCTGCTGTCGGTGGGCATCATTCTGCTGTCGTCGCTGTTCTGCTTCTGCAACGTCAACATGAAGAGCAAGGACAACTACTTCGTCGGCTTCCCGGCGGCGTGGAACGTGGTGGTGGTGTACCTCTATCTGCTGGATTTCGAGCCGTGGGTGACCTTCCTGGTCATCATGGTGCTGGCGGGCCTGACACTGACTCGCATGAAGTTCCTGCACCCGTTCCGGGTCAAGCAGTTCATGCCGTTGAACATCGCCGTGACCATGATCTGGATGTTCGCCTGTGCCGGGTTGATCATCCAGTTCCCGACCCAGCCGGTGTGGCTGCTGGCGCTGTGGGGCCTGTCTTCGGCGTATTTCGTCGGCATGTGCGTGTGGCGCTCTGCCCGCGAATGGTTCGCCTGATCGCCGGCAATGAGCGTTACGCCGGATAAGGTCTGGTTCGTTTACCTGGTGCGCGCCGCCAATGGCGCGCTCTACTGCGGCATCAGTGACGATCCACTGCGCCGTTTCGCCCAGCACCAAAGTGGCAAGGGCGCTCGCTTCTTCTTTTCCAGCCCGGCAGTGGCCCTGGTCTACAGCGAAAGCTGTATCGGCAAGGGCGATGCCCTGCGCCGCGAGCGGGCGATCAAGCGACTGGGCAAAGGCGCCAAGGAAGCGCTGGTGGCCACCGGTAGCCTGATGCATGTCCTTGATGAGCACTCATCAGCCCCAATGGGTTCTGTCTAGTACCAGCAGCAAGCTGAGTTAAGCTGCAGGCCTTACCCGTTCCCGGAGGTCTGCAATGTCTGAGCTCATCTTGCACCATTACCCCACGTCGCCCTTCGCTGAAAAGGCGCGCCTGTTGCTGGGCTTCAAGGACCTGGCCTGGCGCTCGGTGCAGATTCCACCGGTAATGCCCAAGCCGGATCTCACCGCCCTGACGGGAGGTTATCGCAAGACCCCGGTGCTGCAGATCGGTGCCGATATCTATTGCGACACCGCGTTGATCGCGCGTCGTCTCGAAGCCCTTCAGCCGCAGCCGGCGCTGTTGCCGGGCAATCGGGCGTTCGCCATCGCCGCCTTCGCGCAATGGGCCGACTCGGTGGTGTTTCAGCATGCGGTCAGCCTGGTGTTCCAGCCCGAGTCCATCGCCGTGCGTTTCGCCAAGGCACCCCCGGAGTTCGTCCAGACCTTCATCGCCGACCGCGCCAAGCTGTTCGCCGGTGGTCAGGCCAGCCGTTTGCCCGCCGAGCAGGCCAAGCACCAGTGGCCGGCGTTCATGGCACGTCTGCAGGCTCAGTTGGAGGCGAGCGGTGGTGATTTCCTGTTCGGTGAGGCGAGCCTGGCCGATATCGCCATGGCTCACCCGCTGTGGTTCCTGCGTGCGACGCCGGTGACCTCGCCCCTGGTCGATGGCTACCCGGCCGTCGCCGCCTGGCTGGATCGGGTGCTGGCACGTGGGCACGGCAAGCCCGAGCCGTTGAGCAGCGAGGAGGCCATCAGGGTGGCGCGCGAAGCCACGCCATCGCCGCTGCCGGACGAGGTGTTTACTGACCCGAATGGTTTTGTCAGCGGGCAGGCCGTCGCCATCTCGGCGATTGATTACGGCGTGGATGCCGTGGAAGGCGAGCTGCTGTTCGCCGGGGCCGAGGAGTTGATCCTGCGCCGTGAAGATGACCGCGCTGGTGTCGTGCATGTGCACTTCCCGCGGCTTGGATTCTCTATCAAAGGACTTTAAGGGCTAGAGCCAGAGCCAGGACAGTTGTGTATTACTCCTGTGGGAACGGGCCATGCCCGTGAAACGATCACGGGCATGGCCCGTTCCCACAGGTTCTGCGCCATGCTCGCTTTTTGTGTTCTGCCTTTCTTTCGGCTGCTGCGATAGTCGAAAGTATCGGAAGTGGTGACTGTTCTGTGCCTTTGTGGAAGCGGGCCATGCCCGTGAAACGATCACGGGCATGGCCCGTTCCCACAGGTTCTGCGCCATGCTCGCTTTTTGTGTTCTGCCTTTCTTTCGGCTGCTGCGATAGTCGAAAGTATCGGAAGTGGTGACTGTTCTGTGCCTTTGTGGAAGCGGGCCATGCCCGTGAAA